>CAYNZI010000169.1:0-6007 GCA_964401565.1 uncultured Spongiibacteraceae bacterium | reverse complement strand
GACTCTTTGGAGTTGGACGACAACGAACCGGCTGAGGCTGATGATAGTTTTGAGCTGGATCTTGAGGATGATCTTGATCTGGACGCTCTCGACGCTGACGATCTCAGCGATTTAGAGGTGGAGTTTGGAGACGAAGTAGAATTAACAAACGATTCTCAGGAAGGCGAATTTAGTCTTGAATTGGCTTCAGAAGAATTAGAGCTTGAAACAGCTGCTGATCTGGACGAAACAGATTTGGAGTTTGAGATAGACACTGGTTCGGATGACACGAGTGAACTAGAGCTCGACGCATTTGCACTCGAAATTGATGATTCATCTGAGGAAGACGGTTTCGACCTTGATCTGGGCGCGTTTGAATTGGACGAAGAAACATCAGTGGACAGCCCTACTGACACACCCGATGAAGGAACGGCCGACGACGATTTCGATTTCCTTGCCGACACCGACGAAGTTGCTACCAAGTTAGATTTGGCACGAGCCTACATCGATATGGGAGACTCTGAGGGTGCTCGCGATATTCTTGATGAAGTCAAACAAGAAGGCAGTGAAGAGCAGAAGCAGGAAGCTGATACCCTTATAGATCGTATTGAGTAATTAGTGGCAGTAACAAAAGATGTAGGCAATGGTTTTGATGGATTAACCCAGCCATTTCCTGCCCAGTTTACGCAAAGCGATCGAATTGCACTGTGTGTGAGTTATGATGGCAGTGCTTATCATGGATGGCAGAGTCAGCGTAAACCACAGGTGGCAACGGTTCAGGAAACGCTAGAAAAAGCGCTCAGTAGTGTTGCCGACACGAATTTGATCGTTCAATGTGCCGGTAGAACCGACGCAGGTGTCCACGCCTGTCAGCAGATTGTTCACTTTGATAGCCCATCAGTCCGGAGTGAAAAAGCGTGGGTTAGAGGCGGTAATACCCATCTTCCCGCCAGTGTTGCGATACAGTGGGCAAAGCCTGTTCCCACTGATTTTAATGCGCGCTACTCCGCAATTTCTCGCCGCTATCGTTATGTAATCCTCAATACGCCTGCGCGCTCGGCTATCTTGCCAGATGGAGTCACATGGCAACGATATCCTCTCGACGAAAAATTGATGCATGAGGCTGCACAGGCGTTAACCGGAGAGCAGGACTTTACATCGTATAGGGCGGCTGCCTGTCAATCAAAGACAGCCATGCGAAACATCCATTTTATTGATGTCGGTCGGCGAGGGGATCTGGTGATAATAGATATCCAGGGCAATGCGTTTTTGCATCATATGGTGAGAAATATTGCGGGGGTGCTGATGGCTATTGGTACTGGCGAAAAACCCGTTGTTTGGGCTAACGATGTTTTATTGGCAAAAGATCGAGCCATTGCTGCCGCAACTGCACCTCCTTTTGGCTTATATTTGGTGGGGGTAATTTACCCTGAAAAATTCAATTTGCCAGCGGTTAAACCCGGGCCTTATTTTTTGTCGATGTAATCATCGGGCTTTGCAGACAATATGCGTTTCTCTTTGCTATCATGCGGCGCTGTTTAAGTCGTATGCTGATTTGAGAGTTCTAGCGTGAAACGCACCCGAGTAAAAATTTGTGGAATCACCTCACTTGAGGATGCTATAGCGGCCGTTAACGCGGGTGCAGACGCTATTGGTTTGGTCTTGTGGGAGCCTAGTCCGCGCGCTATCTCAGTAGAACTTGCCGCGGAAATATGCAGTTTGGTACCGGCATTTGTCACTACCGTCGCGTTAACAGTCGATGCCGACGATAGTCTTGTCAATCGTATTCGCAATGAATTGAAAGTGGATATATTGCAATGCCACGGCAATGAAACTCCCGAAAATTGTCAGCGTTCTGGCATTCCCTATATGAAAGCTATTCGAATGCGTGCAGATGTTGTTCTCGAGGACGAAATAGAGCGTTTTTCGAGTGCCCGCAGTTTATTGCTGGATGCATATCGCAAAGGCGTACCAGGTGGTACGGGGGAAAGTTTCGACTGGTTGAGAATACCAGAGCAGCATCGTCCTCAAATTGTTTTAGCAGGAGGGTTGAATTCACTCAATGTTGCTGAAGCAATCAATACCGTTCAGCCTTATGCTGTCGATGTAAGCGGAGGTGTTGAATTGACGCCTGGAATAAAAAATCACCGCAAAATCGCGGAATTTCTAGCGGCCGTTCGCGCGGGCGACCAACGAGCCTATGGATAATGCGCGGCCTAATAAACGTGGCTCGACAGCCGTTTTTTTCATGTCTTTATTGATCATAATTAACCATGCGCTTTGAAACTCTTGAAGAATGGCTGATCTGGCAAGAATCTTGTCACTCCAGTGAAATCGAACTCGGATTAGAACGTGTTGGAACCGTTGCCAGTATGATGGGGTTAACCCTCAATGATTCAAAAGTGGTGACTGTGGCGGGAACCAATGGAAAAGGTTCGACTGTCGCCGTGCTTAATGCGTTGTTGCGGTCAGCCGGATACTCGGTCGGCTGTTTTACGTCCCCTCATTTTTTGCGCTATAACGAGCGAATTAGACTCGATGATGATGAGGTAAGTGACCAGCTTTTAATCGAGTCTTTCGATCGTATCGATCAAGCGAGAGATGCTATCCCCTTAACGTTCTTTGAATTTGGTACGCTGGCGGCCATTGATATATGCCAGCGCCACAGTCCTGATGTAATTCTGTTGGAAGTCGGTTTGGGGGGTAGATTGGATGCCGTCAATATTATCGACGCGGACATCGCCGTAATCACCAGTATCGATATTGACCATCAAGATTGGCTGGGTTCAGACCGAGAACAAATCGGAAGGGAGAAGGCGGGAATCATGCGTGCCGGTAAATTCGCTATTTCTGCCGGGTTGAGCCCTCCCGCATCATTGCAGACAGAAGCAGATCGAATAGGGGCGCATCTTTATCAGGCGGGCGATGATTTTATTCATCAGCGTGTTGACGGAGATAATCTCTGGGCCTGGCGTGGAAAATCCGTCGATGATCAATCGGTGGAACTGTCAGGGTTACATTTTCCGTTACTACCTGCTGAAAGTGTCAGTGCAGCACTGCAAACCATACAGTTATTAGGGCTACCGATCGACAAGATTGACTATGGCAGTCTTGCCGGTGTTGATCTCGTCGGCCGCTTTCAGTGTATGGTGTTGGGTAATAAACAGGTAATTCTTGATGTGGCCCATAATCCGGCGGCCGCGGCCTATCTCGCTACACGCTTGCAACAGGGTCATGAGGTTGGGCGTACTATCGCGTTAGTGGCGGTAATGGCCGACAAGGATATCGATGGAATTGTTGAGCCCTTGAAGGATAGTTTTGACGCGTGGTATACCGTTGAACTCGAGGGCGTCCCCAGGGCTATGGCAGCGTCAGCATTGGCAGAGAAGATTTCAGCATTGGCTCGGACAGACGTCTTTGTGAGTGGTTGTATGGCAATGGCTTGTAATGACGCGCTGTCGACAATGGAGAAAGAGGATCGTTTGGTTGTTTTCGGCTCTTTTTTCACCGTGGCCGAGCTGTTAAAATTCGGCAAGGGAAAATTTTCTAGTGAGATGTAATCTATGAATGACGGGTTTAAACAGCGTCTGGTTGGCGCTATTGTTTTATTGTCAGTGGCATTGATTCTGTGGCCCGTGATATTCAGCGATTCTAGGCGAGATATTGATCAGATCAGTCAGATACCGCCGACACCGGCATTCAAAAAATATACGGTTCCCGAGCTAATTCGACCTCAGGCGCTGGCGCCAATATCCAAGCCGGTTGAACACAATGTCGTCGCCGAACCTGATCAGACAATAGCTGAAAAAAGTTCGAAAAAGAGAGCGAGCCGACCCGTTTTAGATTCCAACGGATTACCAGAAGCGTGGGTATTGCAAGTCGCCAGCTTTGGTTTGCAAAAAAATGCGAATGAACTCAAACAAAAACTGCAGGGTAAAGGTTACAAAGCGTTTACTCAGACAGTTGGCAGTGGCAGCCGGTTGTCGACGCGGGTTTACATTGGGCCCAGATTTAGGAAAGACGCTTTTAGTAAAGACAAAGTTAACATTGAAAAAGAGTTTTCTGTTAAGTCAATGGTGGTTCGGTTTCAGCAATAAGTCCTTCGGTAAAGTGTAATTAACACTAGGGTGAGCGTTAAGCCTCTGCTAAAATCGCGGCAAATTTTGCGGCTGTATATGAAATGATGATGAATTGGGCCGATTGGGTCATTATTGCGATTATTGGTATTTCCAGCCTAATCAGCATTAAACGAGGTTTTGTTAACGAGGCCATCTCTCTGGCCGTGTGGGGTCTGGCCTTTTTTGTTGCGGTTGCTTTTCATGAGCGTTTTTCCGTGCTGCTGCAAGCATTTATTGAAGTGACATCGATACGGTATATGGTGGCATTTGGCGCATTGTTTGCCACTACGCTCATTGTCGGTTCGATGATCAAGTATCTGCTCGGTGAGCTGGTTAAAGTAACCGGATTGAGTAGTACTGACAGACTATTGGGGACGGCGTTTGGGTTGTCACGAGGCGTCATTGTTGTGATGGCCATTCTGATACTGTTACCGATGGCTTTCCCGGTGGATCAGGACTTGTGGTGGCAAGAATCATCGCTAATCCCTCAGTTTTTATTAATCGAGCAATGGTGTAAAGATACCTTTACACTCATCGTTGATTTCGTAGTCGGCATCATTTAGGACAAGCGATGCTTTATCCAAACGGATTTGTAATAGCTCCATGAGCAGTATGAGGATAGATTGATGTGCGGCATTGTCGGCATAGTTGCCAAATCCAATGTAAATCAGGACCTCTACGATGCACTAACGGTGTTACAGCATCGTGGTCAGGACGCGGCAGGAATCGTCACATGTGATGGTGGCCGACTTAATCAGCGCAAAGGGAATGGGCTGGTGAAAGACGTGTTCCATAATCGCCATATGCAGCGATTAACGGGCTCTATGGGGGTGGGTCATGTGCGATATCCAACAGCGGGGAGCTCTAGCCCTGCACTGGCGCAGCCGTTTTATGTTAATTCGCCCTACGGTATTAGCCTGGCACACAATGGCAACCTGACAAATTCAGCAGAGCTAAGTCAGGAGATATTCCAGGCGGACCTTCGTCATCTCAATACCGATTCTGATTCTGAGGTGTTGCTGAATGTATTCGCACATGAATTACAGATACTTGGGAAGTTGGCACCGTCGGAGGAGGATATCTTTACCGCCGTTGCAGGTGTTCATCGCCGTTGCCGCGGAGGTTACGGGGCAATTGCCATGGTGGCCAATTATGGGGTTGTAGGGTTTCGTGATCCCAATGGCATTCGGCCGATTGTCTATGGTGTTCGTGAAACGGAGTCCGGTGTTGAATACATGATTGCGTCAGAAAGCGTTGCTCTCGATGCACTGGGATTCAAACTGGTAAGGGACATTGCGCCTGGCGAAGCGGTTTATATCGACATCGAAGGCAATCTGCATGCTCGCCTATGTGCTGACAATGCTAAGGCCAGCCCCTGTATTTTCGAACATGTGTATTTCGCCAGGCCCGATTCTATTATGGATGGCGTGTCGGTCTATAAGGCGCGACTGCGGCAGGGGGAAAAACTCGCTGCCAAAGTATTGGCATTACGCCCGGATCACGATATCGATGTGGTGGTTCCAATTCCCGATTCAAGTCGAATTGCGGGTCAAGCGATGGCCTACAATTTGGGGGTAAAGTTTCGCGAAGGTTTAGTCAAAAATCGCTATATTGGCCGCACATTCATCATGCCGGGACAAAGTCAGCGGAAGAAATCGGTCAAACAAAAATTGAATACAATTCCGTTGGAGTTTAAAGACAAGAATGTGATGTTGGTTGATGACTCCATTGTTCGTGGAACGACGTGCCAGCAAATTATAGAGATGGCCAGAGATGCAGGGGCTGCAAAAGTGTATTTTGCGTCGGCAGCTCCGCCGGTTCGATACCCGAATGTATACGGTATCGACATGCCATCTGCTGAAGAGTTAATTGCCCATGTGTTGAATTGTAAGCCGCTTGAAATCTATCTT
>CAYNZI010000168.1:0-6032 GCA_964401565.1 uncultured Spongiibacteraceae bacterium | reverse complement strand
CTGACGCGTCGCTGGTGGCGCTTGCCGACCAACGAGCCAATGCTATTAAGCGGCAATTGGTCGCTAGTGGTGTTGAGAGTCGCCGTCTGTTTTTGTGCCAGCCAAGCTATCAAGTTGATGCTAAAAGCGCTGTGTTGCTATCCCTGTGAATGCAATGATTTAGCGCGTCGGAGCGCTGGCAACCGGCTGTTTTATAAGGGATAATTCTGTCCTGTTTACTCTCTCCAAAAAGTGGAAAAATCTATGTCAGACCAGTTTCATATCGCTGCTGACGGCGTCGAACAAGTCTCCCTGAAACACTACACTGAAAAGGCATACTTGGATTATTCCATGTATGTCATTCTCGATCGGGCATTGCCGAATATCTCTGATGGTTTAAAACCTGTGCAGCGGCGTATCGTTTATGCCATGAGTGAATTGGGACTTAAGGCGGGTGCCAAGTATAAAAAATCAGCGCGCACAGTCGGTGATGTTATTGGTAAGTTTCACCCCCACGGCGACAGTTCAGTCTACGAAGCCATGGTGTTAATGGCGCAAAATTTTTCTTATCGTTATCCCTTGGTTGACGGTCAGGGCAACTGGGGCTCGAGTGATGATCCAAAATCGTTCGCCGCGATGCGTTATACCGAGTCAAAACTGGCGGCTTTTTCCGATTTGCTATTGTCGGAACTAGGGCAGGGTACGGTTGCGTGGCAGGCAAATTTCGACGGCACCATGGATGAGCCAAAAGTTTTACCGGCACGCGTCCCCAATGTTTTACTCAATGGCACCACCGGCATTGCTGTCGGTATGGCTACTGATATTCCGCCCCATAATTTGCGGGAAGTGGTTAGCGCTTGTATCCGATTGTTGGAAGAGCCGGCAACCACCATCGATCAACTGTGTGAACATATACAGGGGCCCGATTATCCAACCGAAGCGGAAATTATTACGCCGATTGGTGATATCCGGAATATGTATAAGACCGGTAAAGGCAGTATCCGCATGCGGGCGATTTGGCAAAGAGAAGGTAGTGATGTTGTTGTAACAGCATTACCTCATCAAGTGTCAGGGTCGAAAATTCTAGAGCAAATAGCGCAACAGATTCATGCCAAAAAATTGCCGATGGTGGCTGATTTGCGGGATGAGTCAGACCATGAAAACCCCACCAGACTACTCATCATACCAAAATCCAACCGGGTTGATGTCGAGCCGATGATGAATCACTTGTTCGCTTCAACAGATCTTGAGCGCACCTATCGCGTAAACCTCAATATGATTGGTATTGATGGCAGACCAGAAGTTAAACCACTGGATCAGATTCTGACTGAGTGGCTGCAGTTTCGTTCAGAAACCGTGCGGAGACGTTTGCAGCATCGATTGCAAAAAGTAGAAGAAAGGTTGATGCGGTTGGCCGCGTTGATGATCGTTTATCTTAATGTCGATGAAGTTATTCGTATCATTCGAGAGGCAGAGCACCCCAAGCCCGTGTTAATTGAGCGCTTTGATCTTGTGGAGATGCAGGCGGAATACATTATGGAAACCAAGTTGCGTCAGTTGGCGCGATTGGAAGAAGTAAAGATTCGTGGCGAAGAGGAAGACCTGGAAAAGGAAAAAGAAAACCTTGAACAAATATTGGGCTCGGCACGTCGACTAAAAACCCTGGTTAAAAAAGAATTGTTGGAAACTGCTGAACAATATGGCGATGACCGCCGCTCCCCAATTATCAGTCGCGATGAGGCGAAAGCGTTTACTGAAGAGGAGCTGATGACGACTGAGCCGGTAACCGTAGTCTTGTCGGAGAAGGGCTGGGTGCGATCGGCAAAAGGTCACGATATAGAACCACAAAGTCTCAGTTATAAATCGGGTGACAGTTTTCATTTAGCCGCTAAGGGTAAGTCCAATCAATCGGTAGTGGTACTAGACTCTACCGGAAAGGCCTATACCGTTGCCGCGCATAGTTTGCCATCTGCTCGCGGGCAGGGAGAGCCATTAACCGGTCGAATTAATTCACCCTCAGGTGCCAGTTTTGAGGGCTTGATGATGGGAAGCGCCGATGATTTGTATTTACTAGCGTCCGATGCGGGTTATGGATTTGTTGTCAAATTGTCAGACCTGCAAACCAAAAATAAGTCGGGAAAAGCGGCGCTGAGCTTACCTAAAGGTGCGAGGGTATTACAGCCCGGTATGGTTGGTGGAACGGAAACCGAGTTGCGATATGTTGCTGCGGTGAGTAATGAAGGACGGATGTTAATATTTCCTTTAAGTGAACTGCCAACAATGTCCAGAGGTAAAGGAAACAAAATTATTGGTATTCCACCGTCACGAATACAAGCTCGAGAGGAGTTTGTTGTTGCGGTGGCGATTATTAATGAGCGTGATACGCTTCGAGTTCACGCTGGAAAACGCTACGTAAATATGAAGTTTAATGAACTTGATCATTATATGGGAGAGCGTGGCCGCCGCGGGAACAAACTGCCTAGAGGATTCCAGAAAGTTGATATGGTTGAGGTTATTTAACGCTAAACTGACCGTGGAGTGTGACAAACTGGCGGCTTAGCAACTCGCCGTAGGGGGCCATTATATGGTCAATGATTATCCTGTCGGGCTGCTTGGTGTCGTCTTCCGATAGTTGGCGCTTCATTACTCGCCCTGTCACGCTGACATGTCGGCAGAGACTTTCTTCAGCCACTAGTTGGTTGCTGGCCATGGCGCCATTTGCGATAGCCTGCTCAATCAGTTCCTGTTGACAAAAAAGCCGTTCAGTATTGTTTTTTGGCAGGGGGTGATTGCTTAAAGAGATACCTTCACGAACATCCAGCATTGATTGTCGCAACCATCGCAGTGCCAACAAACCGGAGCAGATCGCACGAAACGGAAAGTCTCCATCACTGTCTTTACCGCTAAATGTTATGCAAAAGCCATTGCTTCGATGTACCAATAATTGTCCGTCGTACAATTGACTAATCATCAGTAGTTGCTGGTTTGTTGTTGATACCAGTCGTTCCATTTCTTGATGATCTAATCGACGCCTGAGTTCAGGCAGGTTATTCAGCTCGATTGTCAGCACGGCTTCGGAAAAACCGTGTTGGTCTGTGTTCCGTGCTTCCGGTGATGCAGAGAGTATCTGAAGAGCTAATTGCTGTACTTCATCTTCTCCCCGGTAACCAATTTGACTGTTGGCCTTGCGTTGGCCTGCGGGAATGCCTGCAATAACGGTGAGATCTTTTAACGCCGTGCTGACATGTCTTGCTGGAATGAGGCATAGCAAAAAACATAACCCGGACAATACGAATACAAGGGAGATAAGTTGCCAGCTTGCCTTGTTTACCTGTTGTAATAGGGGGGTTTCATCGAGAGTGATAACCGCATATCCGGCAATGCTGTCCTGGAAAGTTATCGAAGCTGATATGGATTGTGCTTGTCGTTGAATATTTCCAGCGTCGGCGATCAAATGGTTTTCGATATCATAAATCGAGCCTCTGATGACGAGTGAACTTTCCACCAGTTTATTCAGTAGTGATTGAAGGCTGAGTTTGTCGCCCTGTACCAGCGGGTTACTAGCATCCCGAGCGAGCTGATGGGTGAGGCTCTCACCATAAAGTTGGCCACTGCTCTGAATGAGTTGTTGGTCAGTAATATGGCTTGCAGCAACGATGGAGAGAGATACAACAAAACAGCACGCTCCACAGAGTAGTGCCACTTTTTGCGGGATAGAAAGTTGTAGGAATTTCGTAATGAGCCGGTCTTTGAGCATGAACAGTCTGTTTTGAGTAATCGTAAAGGGGGTAAAATTGGTGAACGTATAGATACTGACCCACTGAGTATAAACGATGAGGACATGTTTGACCGAGTAAATTTGGTGCATTTAGATGCTGCCGGTACAATAGCCGACATCTAGAATATTATTCCTTTGACCAATAAGGCCCATTTTGTGAAAGAAATTATACTGATCAATATCGCCGGTGATGATAAGCCGGGACTAACGTCCTCTGTGACTGAAATACTCGCGGGTTACGAGGTCAATATTCTTGATATTGGACAGGCTGTCATTCACGACACTTTGTCGTTAGGTATATTGGTTGAAGTACCCGCCAGTGCGGAGTCATCTCCCTTGCTGAAAGATATTCTGTTTCGAACCCACGAACTTGGCTTGACTGTGCGTTTCTCTCCGATCAATGAACAGAGTTATGGTCAATGGGTAATGGGACAAGGCAAACCGCGTCATATTGTGACCTTGCTGGCAAGAATGATAACAGCTGAGCACTTGTCTGCGGTGACCGCGGTAGTTGCGCATAATAACTTGAATATCGATCGTATTGATCGTCTGTCCGGACGGGTTCCGCTGGACGGTGTGCACGATCAGACTAAAGCCTGCGTAGAATTTTCAATCCGCGGTTCGGTAGCCAGTAGTGCAGTTTTTCGCAGTGAATTAATGGAATTGTCGAGTCGGTTCGACATTGATATCGCATTTCAGGAAGATAATATGTTTCGCCGCAATCGTCGGCTTGTTGTTTTTGACATGGATTCTACCTTGATTGAGGCAGAGGTGATTGATGAGTTGGCGATTGCGGCGGGAGTGGGTGACGAAGTATCAAAAATCACCGAAAGAGCCATGGCCGGTGAACTTGATTTTACGGCCAGCTTTCGTGCCAGAGTGGCATTGTTGAAAGGTTTGGATGAATCTGTACTCGAAGAAACGGCTAAAAATTTACCGATTACGGAGGGTGCGGAAAAACTCGTATCAACGCTGAAGCGACTGGGATACAAAACAGCAATTCTGAGTGGCGGCTTTAACTACTTCGGTAAGTATCTGCAGGATAAATTGGATATCGATTATGTTTATGCCAACGACCTGGAGATTGTCGATGGGAAGGTCACAGGCAACGTAACCGGTACAGTGGTTGACGGGGAAAGAAAAGCAGAATTGCTGCAGGAGATTGCTCGGAAAGAAAATATATCGCTAGAACAATCCATTGCGGTTGGCGATGGCGCAAATGATCTGCCGATGCTGAGTATTGCCGGTCTGGGGATCGCATTTCGAGCCAAGGCAATTGTTAAGAAATCGGCAAAACAATCGATATCTACCCTTGGACTGGACGGCATATTGTACTTATTAGGTATTAGCGACCGCTACTCGTCAGAGCATGAGCAATAACTGTGCATCATGCTATGTCAGTAAATTCGTAATCCATTATTTTCGATGGCCCAGCCAAGTAACCCCCCTGGATATAGTCGACACCAATTTGCCAAAGTTGGGCCAGGGCAGCGGCGTTTTCAACGCCGCTTATGATGGCCTGAATATTGTTTTCGCCAATACTATTGACCATGGCTTTTAAAATCTGAACATCGCCGCCAGGTTGTAGTTGTTCGGTAAAGCTATCAGAGATTTTTGCATAGTCTGCCTGTATATGATTGAGCACTTTAAATGGATCAGTGGCTTGACCAAATCCTGTTATCGATATTTTACAGCCTAATTCACGAGTAAGTTCCGAAAAACTGATGGCTGGTTTTAAATAGTCCGATATGTCCGATGCCGAAAATTGGAATATCAGTGCTGATGGTGGTATGCCTCCAGCTTTTACTACGACGCCCAGCCAGGGAATTAAGCTTTCGTCTTGTAGTGAGTTCGCCGAGAGGTTGATGAGCAGGCGAACATCTTGCTTTTGCTCTATTTGAACGGATAATTTTTTAGTGGCTTCCAAAATTATCCAGCGGTCTAATCGAGTATTAACTCCAGAAAACTGGATGTTGTCTGAAAACTGGCTGGCTTCCAGAATATCTCCGTCGTCAGTTGTCATCATTGTTCTGACTTCGTAATGCTCCCCGCTAGTACCGCGCAAACTGACTACGGGCTGATATGATAGGGAGAATTGCCCATTGTTCAAGGCCTCTTCAAGAAACTGATCCAGTTCCTGGTCACCAGCGGCATTGCCCAGTGATTTCTTTATCTTTTTGGTGATAAATTGCATGACGCCACAGCCGCCACCGTCTCTAACAATTTCGCAGGCTGAAAAGGCGTTATCAATGAGTTTGGCTGAATCGTTTGATTG
>CAYNZI010000167.1:0-6035 GCA_964401565.1 uncultured Spongiibacteraceae bacterium | reverse complement strand
TTTACAGTAATCCTCCAGCGACATCTTGCCAGTGTTATTAATCGTGCTTTTTCGGTAAAGACGATCAACCGTATTTTGAAACATAAACCCGTAGGTCAGCCCGGAAGTATGGGTCAGAAGGTCACGGACAATCATAGGACGATCTAAGGGCTTAGTCGTGTAGTCATCGATACCACCGCTTTCATAAACTGCCAAGTTGGCAAACTCTGGAATATAGCGAGAGACTTCGTGCTCCAGCCTGAACAAACCCTCCTCATACAACATCATTAGTGCAATCGAGGTAATCGGTTTCGACATCGAATATATTCGAAAAATGGTGTCGGTATCAATAGGACTTCCGGTATCAAAATCTTTGACACCCATTGAATGCTGGTAGGCAATTTTGCCGCCCCGCCCAATGAGAAAAGACATACCTGATACTTTCTCTTTATCGAGATAGGTTTGGAAAAATGCGGGAATACGGGCCAGGCGTTTTGAACACAACCCCACCTCTTCAGGTGTTACCACCGGCATCATTGCTGTCATCTAAATGATCTCCTGATCACTGTTTATTACTATTTTTTCGCCAGTATCGCAAGCTCCGACGACTTCTACAAGACTACCGATGTCCGAACCATACACCGAGCGGACCCATTCGATAAACCAGCCCCCTTTTGCAGTGGTACTTTGCCCCGGAATACCCCAGAATGGCCTCGCGCTGCCTGAGAAAAATTCACTGAGTGTGGCGAAACACTGATAGAGGCCCTGTATAAATGCGTGTAATTAATTATGCATGAGCCTAAATTTCACTACGGGCCTATAGCGAAAGGCGTATACGGCGGCCTATGGCCTCTGTCTATTTTGGTAGCAATAATTGCGATTGAAATGCTCGGTTATTACCTCATTTTTCTTCTCTTTCTCGGCATAGGCCTCAGGCCTGTCCTGGAAAAAACGGGCATGTACGACTTATATATACACATCAGGGAAAAATTAAGTGATAGGCGCAATCGTCGCCGGCACGACGAAATACGAGACAGTATCGACCGAAAGGCGAGAGACGAGAGACGAGAGACGAGAGACGAGAGACGAAAAATACCGACGATCCAGAGTACGAGACCCCAAATTACCGAAAAACTGGTGACCAGAGACCTCGAGATACTTCTCGAGAAAAATCGAATCAACTAACCCGAACCACGACTTTACCCTCTACTTTGCCTGCAGCAATATGTTGAATGGCTTTGAGTCCATCCTCAAAAGCAAACACCTGATTGCCAGAGACCTTCAATTCTCCTCGCTGCCAATGCCACATTAAATCTCTGTGTGCATCGTGCATAAACTCGGCGCTGTAACCGACAGGCATTGCCCCAACCAACGAGATATTCTTCATCAGAGTTTCTGGCAAGGTAATATGCACCCATTCACCACTGGCATAGCCAATCACCACAAAACGTCCCTCAAAAGCGGTGGCTTTAAATGCCGCTCGTCCCGCCTTGCCACCAACAGGATCAAAAACAACCGACGCTCCCTTACCATCCGTCAGCGCTTTAGTGCGCTCGGTAATGTCTTCGCTGCGATGATCAATCACCGCGTCCGCCCCAATACTCTTACAGAATTTACTCTTTTCCGGGCCGCCGGCAACCGCAATAACGGTTGCACCTTTCGCTTTGGCCAATTGCACGGCCGCGCAGCCGGAACTTCCAGACGCACCCAGCACCAGCACAGTATCAGCTGCCGTGATATTAGCGCGCCGGACCAAACCGATCCAGGCAGTTTGATAGGGAATATAGAAACCCGCGGCTTCTTCCCCTGTCATTTCATCAGGGATGGAAAACGCCATATTGGCCGACATTAAACAGGCTTCCGCCAACCCACCTTTTTGTTCGCGAAAAAGCGTAGGGCCGAGCACCCTTGTCCCAATCATCGCCGGGTCAACATTGTCGCCAACCGCAACGACTTCCCCTACAGCCTCTTGAGATGGAACAAATGGAAGCTTAGGCGTCAATGGATAGTTGTCTCGGCACATGAAAACATCGGGCAACCCAAGACCAGCCACCTCTACTTTCACCTTCACCTGATTGCTACCCGGCTTAATGGATGCCGAATTTTCATCCAGAGTCAGTGCATCCTCAGGCTCTCCAAAACTACTTACTTTCCATGCTCGCATGGCATATATCTCCGGTTAGTTTTAACACCTCCGCAAAAAATCAGCGGCGAGATGATTATCCCTAGGTATTTTTACGTTGAACAAAACGATAAGTGAAATACAGTGGAATCAATATCATTAAGGTAAAAAGCACAATCAATATGTTATTGCCAAAGCGGTCCCGTATACCGTTGAGAACCACCTGACGAATCTGCTGATAATCTGCGGGGACAGGCAGCACACCATTTTCGCTAGCATAAGCCTGGTAATTCCCAAGCATTACCTCAAACCGTTCAGGCATTTTCTCACGAAGATCAACAGTCTCACCAGGATCACTAACAATGTTGTAAAGGTGCCACAAGTCATCGCCGAGAGGGCCTCGAATATTTACAATTTTATAATCGCCCTGAAATAGAGCGGCGTGCCCACCCAGCTCGTAACCGATTACGTCATTTTCTGAGTACACCGCATCGACATCGCCATTAAGCAGCGGTAGTAAACTTTTACCAACGATCGGCTCCACCAAACGGCCACCGTAGTGTTTACCTGGCGGTTCAACTCCGGTGATGTCAAGAATGGTTGGGGTAATGTCTGTCACGTAACTAAACGCGTTTGTTTTCTGTTGACTACCGGCTATCAAATTCCCGGCAATAACAAGGGGCACACGCAGGCCACCTTCCCCGGCATAAAACTTGTAATAAGACAAAGGCGACGCTGCAGCGCTGGCAAAACTCGGCCCAATGGTATTGTAACTACCCTTTGTTCCCAGGGTCTCGTAATCATTATTGTAATCCTGCAATCCCAATGCGAACTGCGACGCCTTACTATTAAAATTGTCCGAACCCGAAGCTTCACTGCCGTTGTCCGATGTAAATATAAACACGGTATTTTCATATTGGCCCGTGCGCTTGAGATAGTCGACCAATCGCCCGATATGAAAATCCATTGCATCGACCATACCGGCATAAACCGCCATTCGTTTTGCGTGATAGCGATTTTGCTCGCCGGTCATTTCATCCCAGTTACTGGTGGTGGACATGGTCACCATGTCACTGTTCTCAGGAACAATACCCAGTTGTTTAGCACGAACCTGTCGCTGCTCTCTTAGCACCTCCCAACCCTGATCATAAACACCCATGTATTTATCAATGAACGCTTGCGGGGCTTGCACGGGTATATGAACCGCCTGAAAAGGAACATACGCAAAGAAAGGGCTGCCATCGCCACGATTGGAGTCGATAAACTCGATGGTCTTATCGACCAGGTAACGAGAAGAATAAAAGTCTTCTGGCAATGTTGTCTCCTTACCATCCGCGTACCAATTCGCCTTATCATAGATGGGCAAATACGGCTTTTGCTCCCAGTTATCTGAGCCGGTATCCGCCATCGCTACGGTCCGCTCAAAACCTCGACTACTAGGCAACAGATTGGCGGAATGACCCAAATGCCATTTGCCCGCCATATAGGTGTGATAACCGGCGCCCTGCAGCAATGTAGCTACTGTAACAACGTTATTTCCCAGCACACCTTTATAGTTTGCGTGTGAGGATTGCTCCGGCGGAATTGCTTCAGGAATGTTAGGCACACCATTGCGATGGCTATCTACACCGGTTAGCAACATTCCCCGCGTTGGGGCACAGCTGGCAGACGTGTGATAATTAGTAAAGCTGACACCATTTTCCGCCAGCGCGCTGATTGAAGGCGTTGATATTTCACTACCAAAAGGCGCAATATCGGAAAAGCCTAAATCGTCTGCCAAAATAAGAATAACATTCGGCTGATCGGCCCTGGTTTGCAGCGTCGAAAACAACAAAACTAACGCAGCAAAGCTGCAGATACAGTGCTGCAATCGAAAGTCTGTTTTCATTAGTCGTTCGCCAATCGCGATGATGCGAACATAAATAACACCGCGAGAACCACCTCTACTGCAATCATCGGTGTAGCCAGCGCTGCGTCGTGCAACAACCAGGCGAGAATACGAAAAATTGCGATCGTCATCAGCAGCAGGGCCGGCGCCTGAAACCAGGCTCGCTTACCCGTAATCACACCCAACAAAACCATAACTCCGCCGGCCAAAAAGAAACCGCCGATATCACCCATCTGGGAACTGCGACCGAGACCGTCTAAAAGAGGCATGCCCAGAGCCGCCGCCGCACCTTCAGGATCGACCAACCACCGCAAACCGATAGCAACGAATAGAATTGCCGGCAAAATTACAATCACGCGCAGTACTTTATTCATTATTTTCATCTCTCTTTCTAACGGGTAAATTTGGCTTATCGTGTGGGAACGCTTATCTACAATCCTCGCTGCCACTCTTGGCGCAAGGGGATAACACCTGGACGGTTGATAGCCGTTTCAATGGTTTTTAACAATAACGCCTTGTCACGTCCCAACTGTCCTTTTAATACCAGATAGTTGGACGCATGATCAGACCGAAAAACGGTATTATCCAGCTCTAGGTTGTCTAGCAATACATGCATTTCATTGAACAGCTCAGGTTGCGTCAGCTGTCGCCAACGCCCGTCAAATTTGTCGATAAATCGGTCTCCGTCTTGATGGAGATCGATAACCAGACTAGAGAGGTATTCCGGTTGTGCTTCATTCATCAACCGAGCAGACTGAATGGCGTGCCGCTCACTGAGCTCAGGCCCACCCAACCCATTCAAAATCATGACTGAACTTTCCATCCCCGCCTGTTTGATTTTTTGCAGCGCAGCCAACGATGATTCATACGTCTCACCTTTTTCTACCAGGCTCAGTAACTCGCTATCGCCTGTTTCGCAGCCCACATACATCAGTGTAAGCCCCATTTCTCTCAATTCGGCCAACTCTTCAACTGACTTGTTTTTCAAATTCCTGGGCAAACAGTAGGAACTGACTCGCTCAACGCTTGGATAATAATCATTAATGACCTTCATTATACTGCGCAAACGCCGAAATGACAGAGTCATTGCGTCACCGTCAGCCAGGAATATCTTACGCACCTTAAAACCGGCCGTAGCCAGGTCACGAAGTTCTGATTCTACTTTATCGATAGGTTTAGGACGAAAGCGCTTCTGTTCAGCCGTATACATGGTGCAAAAGGTACACTTATTCCAGGAGCACCCATTGGTAACCTGCAAAATAAGTGAACGCGCCTCACTGGGGGGACGAAAGACGGGATCGATATATTCAATAGGGAAAAACGACATAACACGGCTAACCGGTCGGTGTGAGTGGTAGACCTATATAACCTCCGCATCCACAGGGGATTATGCGGAGACTATATAGAATGAATTCAGGAGCTCAATACCGACGGTATTGAACCGGGTTACTAGAACTGAAAGTTCTTTGCGGTGAATGCCTCAAAAGTATTGTTTAAGTCGTCTGCTGTCGCCGCCAGTGGTGCAATAATGTGAGTGTGAACACCCCCGTCAGCATCAGAACGAATGCGCTGTTGAATTTCATCACGAGTACCGATAATTGCGATTTCATCAATCAAGTCATCAGTCAGAGCACTGCTGGTTTTTTCGCGATCCTTTGCCGCCCAACCCTCGTTAATGGTATCGGCAGCATCACTATACCCTGCCCACGCAAGAAATTTATTGTAGACTGGCGTTGCAAAATACGGCGCAAAAGCGGCGCGGAAGAGTTTTCGCCCATAAGCCTTGTCGTCAGTACAAAGCACCATAGCGCGGTTTACAATTTCCACATCCTCGACGTTCTTACCCGCGCGCGCAGCACCAATGGCCACATGCTCCATCATTTTTGGCAACGCACCTTTTGGCCACAGATTAAATATCACACCGTCACCCACTTCTGCCGCCATTTCAATCATGTTCTCACGCAACGCGGCAAGGTAGATAGGTGGAGGATTGTCCATTGGCGCCTGGCGATATCCATTGCTGGAGACGGTCTTGCCATTAAAACT
>CAYNZI010000166.1:0-6042 GCA_964401565.1 uncultured Spongiibacteraceae bacterium | reverse complement strand
TGAGCAATGGTGAAAAGGAAGGGTGGTCGTCAGATTTTATTCTAGCCTTCTCCTCGGTATCGTTGCTGGCTTGGATTGTTTTTATCCATGGGCAGATACATACCGAGCATCCGCTGCTCAATTTGAAAATTTTGATGAATAAGCGCTTCGCTACTTTTTCCCTGGCGGCGTTTACTTTCGGTGCCGGACTTTATGGTTCGGCGTATCTAATCCCTCTTTTTCTGCAGATAGTTCAGGGTATGAAACCCACCGATGCCGGCTTGTCGATGATGCCTGCCGGGCTACTAATGGGTATAGCCAGTCCTCTTTTTGGGCGGCTGGCCGATCGGCTGGCTCCACGGGTTATGATCATTACCGGGTCATTGTTGTTCTTTTTATCGTTCTACCTGATGACTGATGCCGACGCCGATACCAGTTTTTTCACCTTTGTGTGGTGGATGTGCATAGGGCGTGTTGGTATCAGCTGCGCGTTTCCATCGATGAGTATGGGGGCAATACGATCCGTGCCAGCGGAGCTGAGAGGCCAGGCATCGGGCGTGCTTAACTTCGTTAGAAACTTAGGCGGTGCTTATGGTGTGAACATTCTGTCTGTCGTATTGGCTCGACGAACAGAGTTTCATAGCGACTCCTTGCGGGCGACTCAGGTTGCCGATAATTCCGGGACGGCCGAGTTACTATTTCGTGTGCAGGAACGATTGGCAGGCGCAGGTTGGTCTCAGTTCGAGCAGTCGGCAATGTCCATGCAATATCTGATGGAGTCTTTGCGTATACAGGCGACCATGCTGGCATTTAAGGATAGTTTTTTAGTGGCATCGTTGGTGTTTATCATTACAGCGGTGGCCGCATTGAGCTTGAAAAAGTTGGAGTAGAGTAAGGTAATGATCACTTTCGTACCTGATACAGGTTTAAAGTTGTGGTTCAATCCATGCAAATAGAAATACTCTTATCTACTGATGTACAGCGGCTGGAGCATTGGCGGGAACAGTGGTTAACGCTATTTAAAGAGCAAGAAACCACTGACTTATCCAGTAGCTATCAGTGGCTGGCAAACGATTTTATTCATTTGGACGAGGGCCGCAATCGGCGCTGTTATATAGCGCATGAAGACGGCGTTCTTAAGGGTGCCATGATATGCGAATCGCAGTGGTATAAATTAGCGCGGCGACTGCCTGTGCCGGTTGTCGATACCGGGAGCCATTTCGTTAACGACTTTATGATTGATAGGCTTGGCGCTAGTGATACGTTGATTGCACTCATTAAAGCCGTGCAGAATGATTTTCCTTATGCCGCATGGATTAATTTTGAAAGATTGACTGAGAATTGCGTTCAACCCATAAAGACCTTGTCGGCAATTGACCCTTCGTCGCAGCTTTGTTATGACAACGACTACGCTGCAGTTTTTGATGTTGGCTCGGAGAGCGTTGAGGCTTTTACGCAAAGCATGAGTAGTAAATTTAAAGCTAACTTGCGTAATTATGAACGGCTTATGGGCAAAAAAATAGGTCCTGTTGTACACGAGATAACTGTGCAGTGTGCCGGAGCGGATATCGACTTTCATTTTAATCAATTTCTGGACATCGAAAAAAGTGGCTGGAAAGGCGAAAAGGGCACGGCGATTACGCAAATGGAAGGCAGTAATAATTTTCACTACTCGTTGTGCAAGACGGCTGCAAGCCATGGGCAACTTCGGTGGTATAAGCTTTTTGCAGACGACCATCTGGTTGCGATGAATATGGTGATACACAGAGCAAGTGATTTGTGGGTTGTCAAAACAGCCTACCATGAAAAATACAGATCCTTTTCTCCCGGCGCCATTGGCATAACCAAATTATTGCATTCAGCTGTTGAGGACGTTGGAATATCCAAGGTGCGGATGATCTCTAATTACAGCTGGCTTGATCGTTGGCATCCGACTAGAGAGGTTTATCATGGTGCCCGCATTTTTAACCGTAATTTATTGGGTAGAATATGCTTTTCTATTCTTCAATTCATTCAAAAAAAAACGGTTTACAACGCTAGTTAAATGGTATCAACGCGGACATTTTGGACGCGGGGTCAACTGAGCGATGAACCACGGTTAGAATACATCAGAATCACCGGGCAGGAGTTGCCAGTTTTCAGGGAGCATTACCTCCGGGTGGTCTATGCATTTTGTGCTTAAATAAATGCTAGATGGCCGCATGAAATAGTGCTGTTGTCTGAGTGCCGACCACTGACTCCAGCTCTTACTTGCATACGTATCAATAGTTATAGCGCCGGCCTCTCGCGCAACACGGTCGACTTCGGCCAGTAGAATTTGTGATAACTGAACATCTGGCGATATGAGCTCCATTAGCATAGCACTGTCGTGGTCGAGTCGCACAACACTGAAAGCTTTGAGCTCATCTTGACTGTATAGTCCGTGAGCGACGTACTCCTTTGTAGGATGGGAAAAGTAGCGCCAATTCATCCATTCCGCGCCGTGAGGACACCAAAATCCGTTACTGTGAGAACAGTTGAGTGAGAGCGTTTGATGTTCTTGATAAAAGCGGCGGATTGGCTCAATTTTTAGATCGGTCGGTTTACGATTTGAAAGTCGTGTTAAAGCGTTTGCTACAGGTGCGGCCAGTTTAACCAGGTAGTCAGGAACGCCCTTGGTGGATAGGAAGCTACGCCAATCCAATACTTTTTTTGCGAAGGGGGTTGGCAGTGTTGGCGTTGGTCGATTGTATTTGCGTGCTGATGCACGCGAGGCTTTATTTGGTAAAGAAAGACTGATTTTTTGGCTGTCCCAAGGATGAGATTGTTGGAATTGTATTCGGAGCGCCACAAGGCCCTGGCGTTGCAACCTCTTAAGGGTGGCCGAATCTCCACCTTGTACTGAATCTAAATCTTGTTCACCTCTGGAGAGAGGCCATGGAAAGCGCGCGTTGGTAGCGACGATTAGACCGCTGCTTTTTTCGATGGTCAGGTCGCAGCTTGCTTTGCCGTAAGGATTTTGCTCATAAATCCAATCGTATTCTGCCTTTGATCTTTTGGCATCGAATACCGAGTTAAGTAATGCGTAGATCTCAGGGAAATCTTCAGGAGATGATAGCCTTAGTTCAAATTTTGGGTCTGGTGATTGGAATTCCGGCTGGGCCTCTTTCCAGTCGCGCCAACTTCGTTTATGGGGAGCGGGTAGCTGCACGAGAGGGGTTGCGTCATTGTCGGTCATTATATGTAGGGTATGCCTAAGTAATAATCTAATTTAACTCTACGTCGTCAATCTACCACAGGCAACAGGCCGTTGATAATCTTTTGTTGACGGGGTTACCCGCTATCACGACCATCAATTAGGCAGTGATGTGAACATGACCCGCATAAATGACATGTAGTAATTTCTATCTATTGCCTGATGCTACAATGGGAAAACGTATATCGGAGCAATCTTCTCCTTGGCTTTAGCGACTTAAGAGCAATTGCTTTGTCTTCGTAGCAGGGCCCCTAGAAATTAGAAAGAATAAAGGATGATTGATAATGACCTGAAATTAGTTGTTATATGATGACAGCGAATTGGAAAATTCAAGAATTTGTCGGTCCAGAGGGCTTGCAGCAATTAGAAACCGATTGGCTGCGTCTTATCGATGAGATGGAGCAGCCAGGATTTCAGCACGAGTATGAAACCCATCGGGCTTACTATGCCAGTTTTTCTCCCGTGGACGATAATTATCATTTTCTTGCTCTGATGGATGATTCGCAAGTGAGGGCTATTTGTCCTGTTGAGAGAATGTTGAAATCTGTATTTCGAGGGACCAGGTCGACTTGGACGCTAGGAAACCCTCGTGTGCATGGTGTGTTTCTAGACCTGATATGTCCCTCCGATGATGCTATGAAGGTATTTATGCCTTTGGTTTCTAAGTATTTAGCGAAGATGCAAGGATGTGCTAATTGGCTGGTGATTGACCAGGTATTAGAAGGTTCGGTGCTCTGGAAGTGCTTGATGTCTTCGAATCAAATCAGTTACAGTCTTGACCAATGCGGTGAGAGTGATGTGCTCAATTGTGACCAGTCATTCGAAAGTTTTCTAGAAAGTAGTTCTACTAGCCAAAATCGAAGTTTGAGTAAAGCTAGGCGTCGTTCGCAAAAAATTGGCACATTGAGTCATCGATGCGTTACAGCACAAATAGCACTTACTCGAGCATTCGATACATTTGTTGAACTTGAATTTTCTGGCAAAAAAGGTGAGCTCGGTAATAGGGGGGCGTTGCGTTACAAGCCCGATCAGTTGAAATTTTATCGTGAGCTTGTGCGGGAATTTGGTAAGCAGGGCCGTTGCGAGATACATATATTGGAACTCGAAAATCGCTGTATTGCCGCGGAGATTTGTTTTAAAACCGGAGCTGAACTTTCCAGTCTTAAAATTTGTTATAGCGAAAGTGATAGGAGAATTGCGCCTGGTTTTCTTTTACTGGAGGGGGTGGCTGAACGCTGTTGTGTCGACCCTGAAATTGAGCGATTTAATTTAGTGAGTCATCAGCATTGGCACCAGGGCTGGCGACCAGAAACCATCCCTGCTCATACCGTCTATATCCCTCTACATCGTTACTTGCCAGCAGCAATCCTCGTGTGGTTACTGAATATACGTCTTAACTATGGCCACATTCCTAAAAGGATCATACGTAGTTTGTTGCTAAAGAAATTTTATGAAAAAGTTAGCTTATAGGAGAAATAAGCGCCGTATTCGTAGGTACTCCATCCGGGGTACGCAAACAGCCTGTGGTTGATTTATAAGGGAGCGGATCCTTGTCACAGAGAAAACCCTATAACAAAATTAATGAAGCCCAATGGCTTACTAATTAGCTGTTAGCACTCCACCAAGCATTGCGTCTCTGTTTGACATCATCTGCGAGCCAAAATTTGATGAGAGACTGATATGGCAGTCGCGTTTATGGGCTTCGATCTTGATGCTATTCAAAGCCTGAGTGAAATGGTTTTAGTTGAGGGCTTTAAATTAGGCATCGCAACAGATTGGGTCTGCTTCCAATCAACGTAATCGCTGGAGTCATGCTTTTCCCAAAAGCACGCTCTTCATTTTCAGTTTTAAATTTGGGTGTGGTTTTAAATTTTCTCAGCCACCGCTCCGGAAAAAAAACGGCCTCCACTGGACAGTCTAAAGCGTGCTCCGCACACGGATGTCGGTTAGCAAGGCGTTAAGGCTTTCCACTACCGGTTATCGTAGTGGCCACCGATTGCAAAAATATACATATAATTGTCATCGAATTTGTAAATAAATCGATCCTTTTGGGAAATCCGTCTAGACCATAATCCTGCGAGATTGTGCTTTAACATTTCTGGTTTCCCAATTCCGGAAGCCGGGTCACCTCGCAACATTTCTTTCAATAATTTACAAAGTGCCTTGTGAAGTTTTTTATCCTTTTCTCTAAGCTGCTCGTAAGCCCCCCAAGTGTTACCTTCAAATACCAGTGATCTCATCCATTTCATCCTTGGTAGGTTTGTAGCCAGCTTGCTTATTATGGGTTTTTAGGGAGCCGGCTATTTGCTTCATCAGACTACTACTTTGCAATACGTGCAGGGTTTCTTGGTCTCGCTCCCAATCATCGGCACTTAAGACTACAAAGTCATCCCCTGAGCGGCGGGTCACCTTAAGTGGCACATGCTTCGTAACTATCTGTTCCACAAAGGTTTTTAAGTTGTCTCTAAACTTGTTCACACTTACACTGTCCATAATTTTACCACAATTTAGCCGTACGGGGTTTCCGTACATTCTAGCACGGTACCTTTACAAGGCAAGCACGGCGACGCCGTTGGCGCACATTGTAGGCAGTTAGATATGTGTATTTGATGCGCGTTGCAACAATGATGAAGTTGGTAGCCCAGCCTACGATCCGTTGCTATTATAAAAACACAACAAGGCGGTCAAATTGTCGGCTTTTCCGTTGCCTGGTTCATGCGCTGGTCGCTACGCTAGCGCTACACCAACCAATTACAAAACCGCAATTTACCGCGGCGTTGAGGCTGTAGAAAAACTCCAAAAACCAGACGTTTTTTGATAAAATTCGG
>CAYNZI010000165.1:0-6105 GCA_964401565.1 uncultured Spongiibacteraceae bacterium | reverse complement strand
ACCATCACCGCGCTCATGCCCGCATCAGTGATTACTTTATGTGTGCCCCGCGTTGCCACCAATTCAAACCCTAAATCGAGCAGCTTTTTGGCAACGGGTATAACACCCATTTTATCCGCATCACGAACACTGACAAATACCTTGCCAGATGTTGGCAGTTTTTCGCCCGCCCCAAGCTGCGCTTTTGCATAGGCTTCGGCAAAGGTATCACCCAAGCCCATGACTTCGCCGGTAGATTTCATTTCCGGACCCAAAATCGGGTCGACTTCTGGAAACTTGTTAAAGGGGAAAACAGCCTCTTTAACACTAAAATAGGGCGGTATACGCTCAGCGGTAAAACCCTGCTCCTCAAGACTGGTACCCGTCATACAGCGAGCGGCAATTTTTGCCAGAGAAACACCGATACACTTAGAAACAAAAGGCACTGTGCGTGATGCCCTCGGGTTCACTTCGATGATGAATATTTCACCGTCTTGTTCAGCCAACTGTACGTTCATCAAACCACAGACGCCCAACTCAATTGCCATGGCTTTAACTTGGTCTCGCATTTTATCTTGCTGTGCAGCGCTCAAGGAATACGGCGGCAAAGAGCAGGCAGAGTCTCCAGAGTGAATTCCCGCCTGTTCAATATGTTGCATAATGGCGCCGATAACTACCTCTTTCCCATCGGAGACCGCATCCACATCCATTTCTACGGCCGCGTTGAGAAAATGATCCAGCAACACCGGTGATTCGTTTGATGCCTGTACTGCATCTTTCATATAACGCAATAATTCATGCTCGTCGTAAACAATTTCCATAGCGCGACCACCCAATACGTAGGATGGACGAACAACCAATGGATAGCCGATCGTCTCTGCAGCGGCGACAGCTTCTTCGGTCGAACGAACCGTCGTATTCGGCGGTTGCTTGAGACCCAATTTCTGAATCATCTGCTGAAAACGTTCACGATCTTCTGCGCGATCGATCGCATCAGGTGTTGTCCCAATGATTGGCACACCCGCTGCTTCCAGTTCTCTGGCCAATTTCAACGGTGTCTGGCCGCCAAACTGCACAATGACGCCCTTGGGCTTTTCTTTGTATACAATTTCCAGCACGTCTTCCAGTGTGACTGGCTCAAAATATAACCGGTCAGAGGTATCGTAATCAGTAGAGACGGTTTCCGGATTACAGTTGACCATAATAGTCTCGTATCCGTCTTCTCTCATTGCCAGCGCGGCATGGACACAACAATAGTCAAATTCTATGCCTTGACCGATGCGGTTAGGTCCACCGCCCAACACGAGAATTTTGTCTCTGTCACTAACATTGGCTTCGCACTCTTCCTCGTAGGTCGAATACATATACGCCGTACTGGTAGAGAATTCAGCAGCACATGTATCAACGCGCTTATAGACCGGGTGAATGCCTAATGCATGACGATGCTCTCTAACGGCTTTTTCTTCTTCGTTTAATAACACCGACAAACGTTTGTCGGAAAACCCTTTGCGCTTCAAACGAAAAACACTGTCAGCATCCAGGTCCGCAAGATTTTTTGTCTTTAATGCATTCTCACTAAAAACAAGGTCTTGAATTTGTACTAAATACCAGCGATCGATTTTTGAAAATTCATAAACTTCATCAACGCTCATACCGGCACGGAAAGCGTCGGCAACATACCAGATTCTTTCGGGGCCAGGGTTGGTCAATTCACTAATCAGGATATCGCGAGCGTCGCTGCGGTCCGTATCAATTTGATGCTCGAACCCTGACGATCCCACTTCCAACCCGCGCAATGCTTTCTGGATTGATTCTTGGAAAGTTCGACCAATCGCCATAACCTCACCGACCGACTTCATTTGAGTGTGCAAATGCGTGTCAGCTTCAGCAAATTTCTCAAAGGTAAAGCGTGGGATCTTGGTAACTACATAGTCAATCGATGGTTCAAAGGATGCCGGAGTTGCACCACCGGTAATCTCATTTTGCAGCTCATCCAGTGTGTAACCAATCGCCAATTTTGCCGCAATTCTAGCAATCGGGAAACCGGTGGCTTTCGAAGCCAGCGCAGAAGAGCGGCTAACGCGAGGGTTCATCTCGATAACCACAAAACGACCGGTATCCGGGCACTGTCCAAACTGAACATTTGAGCCGCCGGTTTCTACGCCGATTTCACGCAATACGGCCAGTGAGGCATTTCGCATGATTTGATATTCTTTGTCCGTTAAGGTCTGCGCCGGAGCAACGGTTATTGAATCGCCGGTATGCACGCCCATCGGGTCAAAGTTTTCGATAGAACAGACAATAATACAATTGTCATTCGTATCTCTAACCACTTCCATTTCGTATTCTTTCCAACCAATCAGCGACTCATCAATCAGCAGTTCGTTGGTGGGGGATAAATCTAATCCACGCTCACAAATTTCGATAAATTCTTCTTTATTGTAAGCAATGCCGCCGCCGGAACCACCCATAGTAAAAGACGGTCGAATGATGCAGGGAAAACCCAACTGGCTCTGAACCTGTAGCGCCTCTTCCATACTGTGCGCTATGGCTGAGTTCGGGCATTCCAAACCAATGCGCTTCATCGCCTTATCAAATAAATCACGGTCTTCTGCCATGTCGATGGACTTCTTACTCGCCCCGATCATTTCAACACCGTGTTTTGCTAGCACCCCATGACGATCCAGGTCGAGAGCACAGTTCAATGCTGTCTGCCCACCCATAGTGGGAAGTATTGCATCGGGTTTTTCGACTTCGATAATACGAGCAACCGTCTGCCATTCTACTGGCTCGATATAAGTCGCATCGGCCATCGCCGGGTCGGTCATGATGGTGGCAGGATTGGAATTCACCAGAATAACCCGAATACCCTCTTCTCTGAGCGCTTTACAAGCTTGCGCTCCGGAGTAATCAAATTCACAGGCCTGGCCAATTACGATAGGCCCAGCACCGAGAATGAGGATAGATTTGATGTCAGTTCTTTTTGGCATGGCGGTTTAAACCCAAAATTGTCTTCTTTGAATAGGATAATTAAATCAAATAGTACGAACAAAGCTAGCCAATCGCCCCGGCCAACCTGCCACTCCCACACTGGCGGGAATGCGCATATTCCTGTGAGCGCTATCACTCGAATTCAATTCGACGTGAAGGCAACTCACCGTGGAATCAACTCAAACGCTGCTGAATTAATTCAATAAAATGGTCAAACAATGGCGCGGCATCATTAGGACCGGGACTGGCTTCCGGGTGACCTTGAAAACTGAAAGCCGCTTTATCTGTGCGATGAATGCCCTGCAGAGAACCATCGAAAAGCGATTTGTGAGTCACTCGCAGATTCGCAGGCAAGGTCGACTCATCAGCTGCGAAGCCGTGATTCTGACTGGTAATCAAAACAGTACCATCGTCAACATTTTGTACCGGATGATTGGCACCATGATGGCCAAATTTCATTTTTACCGTTTTAGCGCCAGAGGCAATTGCCAACAACTGATGACCCAAACAAATCCCGAAAATCGGAACATCGGTTTCCAACAATTGCTGAATCGCCTCAACGGCATAAGTACAAGGCTCCGGGTCGCCAGGGCCATTGGACAAAAAGATACCATCGGGATTCATTGCCAGCACATCTGCCGCGGACGTCTGGGCAGGAACGACTGTCAATTTGCAACCGCGATCGACCAACATTCTCAAAATGTTGCGCTTAACACCAAAGTCATACGCGACAACATGGTAATCACAGTCATTATCACCGTATTCTTTGTAGCGCTGCTCAGCCTCCAAGTCCCAACTACCTTGTTGCCAATTGTATTGGGTTGTTGTTGAAACGACTTTTGCGAGATCCATGCCTTTTAAGCCATCGAAATCTTTCGCATAGGCCATGGCGGCATCTTCGTCGATATCTCCCGCCATAATACAACCGTTCTGCGCACCTTTATCACGTAGAATTCTGGTGAGCCGGCGGGTATCGATATCGGCTATGCCGATAACATTGCGCGCTACCAGATAATCCTGCAGCGATTGCTCGTTGCGAAAACTACTGGCCAGTAATGGAAGGTCACGGATAACAAGGCCCGCAGACCAGATATCGGTGGCCTCTTCATCGTCGGAGTTGGTTCCCGTATTGCCTATATGCGGATACGTTAACGTGATTATTTGGCGAGCATAAGAAGGATCAGTGAGAATTTCCTGGTAGCCAGTCATGGCGGTATTAAAAACCACTTCGCCGACTGAATGTCCGGTAGCACCAATGGCGACTCCCCGGAAAATACTACCATCCTCTAGGGCAAGTATGGCTGGTACTGTCAAGAAAACCTCCTAATAGAGCAAATAACTGGGGTGAAATACCGGTTCTTACAGCGAGAAATCGCTATCAACAGGCCGTAAAAAAGCGAGATGAAGGAACAGCCTCATCTCGCTTTAAGATCGCCCCCTGTCATCAAATCAAAATGCATGACACATCTCGTAATTTTGGGGGGTTGCCGGGCTGCTGAACACCGGATTAACTTGGCCGAAGATTGTACGCAAAAGCGCGTTCGCTGTCCACTTCATCCGGCACCAAAATACCATAGTCATGCCCTAACCTAACGCAGGCCAAAAAGCGCTGCGAGCGGGTTCCTCGAGCGGCCTTACTCGTCAGTACCTGCGAGCGTTACCAGAACCCAAAACAAACCACTGCAACCGTGATAATATGCGCGATATCGGCCTCTCATACTAACGGCAGCATAGCACCAATCAGCCCTCCAGGAAGCAAAACCGCACATGAACGTCTCCGAAACCTTCCTCTACACCGCGGAAATCGTTGCACCGGTATTTCTTATTGTTTTCCTGGGTATATACCTGGCCCAGAAAAAACTGATTGACCAGCACTTTGTCAGCGTGTCGTCAAAGCTGGTTTTTACAGTAACCTTGCCAGCACTGCTGTTCATCAACGTCGTTCAAACTGACTTTGACCTTGTCTTTAACGCGGGTCAAATAGGCGTCAGTATTTTCGCCACTGTATTTAGCTTCATACTGGTCTGGTATCTATCGTCGACGTTCGTTGCCAATAGCGACCGGGGAGTATTCACTCAGGGAGCCTGTCGCGGCAACCTTGGCATTGTAGGGCTAGCCTTATGTATCAACATGTACGGTTCAGAGGGGCTCGCTTCTGCCTCGCTGATACTAGCCATCATCATTCCCCTGTATAACGTTTTGTCCGTTATTGTTCTCAATCTTTCTTTACATGAGCACGGACAACTCCCCTGGAAAAAAATTCTCGGAGTAATAGCCAAAAACCCGTTGATCATTGCTGTTTTTCTGGCACTGCCCCTCTCACTGATGAAGATTCAACTTCCAGCAATTCTTATTAATACTGGAGACTACCTTGCCAGCATGACACTGCCGCTTGCCCTGCTGGGCATAGGTGGCGTGCTAAGCCTTAAAGAGTTAAAAAAAACCAGCGCACCCTCTATAGTCGCCGCCCTGCTCAAAACATTAATCCTGCCGGCACTCTGCACATTCGGAGCTTATCTTTGGGGCTTAAGGGGAATACACCTCGGCGTGTTGTACCTGCTTTTTTCCAGCCCTACATCGACAGTAAGCTTTATCATGGTCCGCGCCATGGATGGCAACTCACCATTGGCCGCCAACATGATTTTACTCAGTACGTTTGGCTCATTAATTAGCCTAGGTATGGGAATATATATATTGCGCCTGTACCAGCTGATCTAGACCGCCGGTTTAGTCTCTCAAAAAGCGGTACTTTCGACGATAAGGATAGACATCACCAACTTGCCCATCCCTGACCTGTCGCTGTAAATCAGACCAAAAATCAGCGCGGTACAAATCCGGATGCAACTCATCAAACACTTCGCGGGCACCGCGGTTACCAGAAAAAAACAATCTGAACTCTTCCGGAAATACATCATTGGCAGCGACGTTATACCAAGGCTGGCTAGCCATCTCTTGCTCTTCAGTTCTCGGTGAGGGTATCACGCGAAAATTGCAATCGACCAATGGGCATATCTCGTCGTAATCATAAAACACGACTCGACCATGCCGAGTAACACCGAAGTTTTTCAGCAACATATCCCCCGGGAATATATTGGCGCCCGCAAGCTGTTTAATCGCATTCCCGTACTCATCCAT
>CAYNZI010000164.1:0-6124 GCA_964401565.1 uncultured Spongiibacteraceae bacterium | reverse complement strand
GAAAAATGGTTGAGTTGCGCAGTCGCCGGAAAGACGGACAAGCGTGCGGTCGGCCGCAGTATAGAGACCGCTGCCAAGCCGGGAACAAAACTACCGACTCAGCAGCCAAAACAACATTGCCCAATAATTGGCGATTGCAGACTATTAAACTACGTCAAAAGCTGCTTTTTAAATTGAGCCTGGTTCAATACAGTTAACGTCACCAGCGAATCAACTAGTGTTGTTAGTTTTGAGGCTGCTGTCTCAACTCTTCCTGTAGCCTGGCCTTTTCTTCACGTTTTTCATACAGCTGCTCGACCACCTCAGAACCCATATGAAACTCTCCTCGCTGGGCCGCCAATTGCATCTGCTTTTCTCGTTCAGCGAAGCGTTGTCTTTGTTGCGGACTCAGTTTTTCGTAGCAATGAGGGCAACTAACACCTTTTTCGTAGTGATCACTGGCTTTGTCTTCATCGGTAATAGGGAGCCTACACGCATGGCACTGATCGTAATGCCCCTTCTGTAGTTGATGATCAACAGTCACTCGATCATCAAACACAAAGCACTCACCGTCCCACAATGTATCGTCGGCAGGCACATCTTCTAGATACTTCAGCACCCCGCCCTTTAAATGATAAACCTCATCAAAACCCTGCTCTTTCAAATACGCCGTCGACTTCTCACAACGAATTCCCCCGGTACAAAACATCGCTACTTTTTTATGTTGCTGCGGGTCGAGATTGTCCTTCACGTATTGGGGAAACTCGCGAAAGGTCTCAGTATTAGGATTAATCGCGCCTCGGAATGTACCAACCTGCACTTCGTAGTCGTTACGAGTATCGACCAATACTACCTCGGGATCACTGATCAACGCATTCCAGTCCTTAGGCTCAACATAGGTACCAACCACCCGTTTAGGATCGATGCCCTCCACCCCCATCGTCACAATTTCTTTCTTTAATTTAACTTTAGAACGCAAAAACGGACATTTATCCGTATAGGACTCCTTACAGACGATATCGCCAAGACAACTATCTTGACGCAACCATACCAATAAGCTGTCAATGCTTTCGCGAGACCCTGCAACAGTGCCATTGATGCCTTCGCTTGCCAGTAATAACGTGCCAAAGACATCCAGAGATTTCATCACCTGAAGTAAGGGATCTCGCAGTGATTCATAGTGATCGAGGGTGACAAACTTATACATTGCACAAACAACATATTCTTCGCGCGGGCTACTCTGGTCTTTGTGCTCTAACATGGTATTCTCCTCAGCTATCCGGAACGTAAATCCGGTGCGTTAATTTGGCGGGGATTATAGGTAATTGAGAGGGAGATGTCTCGCCCGAACTATCATCACCAGTACTACCCGATAAAAAAACTATACGGTGTCACTAAAACGTAACAGTAGACACCCATCCTTCACCCTATCTTTAGTCACCAGAAAATTGGAATTGGAATTGGAATTGGAAACATTAAATGCATTTGGCGATATCGGCCACATCGTACAGTTGGCCGTCGCGCCAGTTTTTCTTCTAACCGGTATCGCAGCGTTCCTCGGCGTTCTTTCTAATCGATTGGGTCGAATAACCGACCGCGCCCGAGTTCTCGAACGTCGTCTGGCCAACATTTCAGGTGAGCGCTATACATTAATTGAAAAAGAACTCACCTCGCTCTGGCGGCGAATCAATATGATCAACAAAGCAATTCGCCTGTGCACGTCCAGTGCATTATTTGTTTGCCTGGTGGTCTTCATGCTTTTCCTGAGAGGACTATTTCCTTTCAACCTATCGGTATTGATTGCAGGCTTGTTTATAGCCGCAATGATTGCCCTCATTATTGGCCTGATCTATTTCTTACGTGAAGTCACTAAAGCAACACGCAGCTCACAAATAGGGATGGAAATAGCTATCGATGATATACATCTGGACACGAGAGAATAGATGAATGGGTTATTAGCAACTAGCTAATGCTATTGACTAATATCACTAACAGCACCAGCACCAGGAAGAAATACATCAACGCCACGATGAACACATGTAAACCGTTGGCTCGACGAAAATCTTCCTCTCGCTTGGCTTTTGGCCTGACGCCAATATGGGATGACAACACCACTATAATTGTTTGCCACAGCGACAAGCCCTGCTCGTCATTATCAGGGCGCTCAAAATATCGGGGCTTTTTTTCCTTCATCCAGCTAAACTCTCTTCAGCGCATTGGTCCAGTCGCTTTTGAAACATCAATCCAGCAATGATTGGCGTTACGATGGCAAATGCCTGTGAAAAATTGAAAAACGCCGCTACTACTTAAAACGCAAACCTACTCCTCGCCTTCATCTATCTTAATAAACATTGTCGATAGAATTTCATCAACAGCGCTGTCGTCCATACCCGCATTATCCAGATCACAACTGTAGGTGATAAGCAGTAGTAAATCATCACCGCGCAGATACCACTCTCGCAGGGCATCTCCGTCGTCCTGATAACTGTAGTAATAGCCGCTCAGCCCGAATAATTCGACCTCGTGGCCCTTGCCAAATTTCGCTTCAATATCTTCGGTATACAAGCGCAACTCACTATCATCTACCGAGCCACTTTCCTTTTGTAGCGTCGTGATCGCGATTTCCCCAACACCATCTTCGTCACTAATGAGGATAGTTTCCTCGTCTTGCTCAGCTTCCCATTCATCAGGTAGTTCGATAATCCACCACTGACTCTCAACTGCTCTCATTGTCGAACTCCTCTTTACACGATTGCGATGGGTGATGCAGAAAAATCCTTACACATCACCAGAGCAGTCTCACGGCCGCCGCTAGCAGGATAGTAATTTTTCCGCTCACCAATATTGATAAAACCCAGAGAATAATACAACGCTTGAGCGGCTTTATTGGAGATACGTACTTCCAAAAAACATTTAGCGATTCCCTGTTTTTTTTGATGTTCTAACCCCCGCTGTAATATTTTTCGCCCTAAGCGCCTCCCCTGCATCGACGGACTTACGGCAATATTAAGTAATGTCGATTCATCTAGCACACTGGAAAAAATAGAAAACCCACAAACCTGCTCATCGACCACCAGCACAGAACAGCTATCTTTTCCGGTCAGGCTATCGGAGAATTGCGTGCGAGGCCACGGAAATTCCGTCACGGCGCCCTCAATACCCGTGACCGCATCCAAGTCTTGGGAAAGCATCTTTCGCAAAACCATTAGATCTGTTTAAGAACGCGATGCAACGGACTAAGATCACGCCAAACTTCACGCTTGATGTGCGGCTGAGCCAACATTTGACTCGCGCTTTGGGTACGAATTAGTTGCACGTCCAATTGCCCATATTTAACAAATTCACCGACCGGCAATGGGTCGCGACTAACATAACGACAAGCCACATCCCCCATCACCAGAAAATATCGCTTGCTCATCTGCTCTGCTTGTTTTGCCAGGAATGCTTCCAATGTTTGTCGCGCTGCTATTTCACCCTGATCAATCTGGTTGTTTTTATTCATCGGCCAAACAAAGGCATCAATCGACAACTGCTGCTTGCCTGCGCCCAGGGCGAAAAGCATATTGTGCAGCAACTGCAAATAGTCCTGCGGGTTGATGTGCCCCTCAAGACCGTCGTCAATAATCAGTATGTTGGACGCACGTACAATAGATAATGAAAATTGTGGCGAGTCTTGGGCCGCTTGCTGGGTGCGAACGGGAACCACGGTAGTGGCTGCTGCTGGCTTCCTAATCTTTTTTTCCTGCGGATCGTCAAACAATGCATGCGCAGCTGCAGCATGTCCTTTTGCCGCAGCCGGGGTCTTCACCAGCTGAACAGTCGGCATCGGTTCTGCCCGCTGTGCCGGTGCTACCGGCCCCGCTGGTTTCACATCCGACGTCGGCGCTTCCAACACGGGAATGACGCACAGCGACGACGCGAGTGCACCCGGCAATTGTAACCGTGGTACATAGGCGTCGACACCCATCGCCTCCAAATATGCTAGCCGCTGCAATTCGTTGATCACTACTATACGCCGCTCTGAGGATGGGCCTTTATAATACCAGCGTCCAGTAAATTAAGCGCATTCAAATACGCCTTAACAGATGCCACGATAACATCGGTATCTGAGCCGAGACCATTGACTATTACGCCTTCTTTCTCAAGCCTCACTGTGACGTCGCCCAGTGAATCTGTCCCTTGCGTGACCGCACTGACGAGATACAACTGCAACTCGGATTGGCTGTTGGCGATTTTTTCAATGGCTTTAAAGGATGCATCCACCAAACCATCACCGTCTGACTCGGTCTGGTAGTCAACACCGGCAATTGTGAGCGTCAACGAGGCATGGGGTTTAACGCCAGATTTTGATGTTGCCTCTACGTTTGAAAATTGGAACTTCTCAACAATTCTCGGTACCGCCACTCCGCTCACTAATGCTTGTAGATCTTCGTCGAATATCTCATGTTTTTTATCGGCCAACTCTTTGAAGCGAACAAACGCCTCGTTCAGCTCCTCCGGTGAGTCGAACACGACTCCCAGCTCTTCAAAACGCGCCCTCACTGCAGCGCGGCCCGAATGTTTCCCCAGCACTAACTTATTTGCTTTCCATCCCACGTCTTCTGCTTTCATGATTTCGTAGGTTTCACGATGCTTCAGTACCCCGTCCTGGTGAATACCTGATTCATGGGCAAAGGCGTTGGCCCCTACAATCGCTTTATTAGGCTGCACGGGGAAACCGGTAATTGAAGACACCAGACGAGAGATAGGGACAATATGTACTGGATCAATACGGGTTGTTACAGGAAATACATCGGCTCGCGTTTTCACCGCCATGACAATTTCTTCAAGCGACGCATTGCCAGCTCGCTCTCCAAGGCCATTAATCGTGCACTCAACCTGACGCACACCATTCATCACCGCCGCCAGTGAATTGGCAACAGCCAGCCCCAAGTCATTGTGGCAATGGGTCGAAAATATTGCCTTGTCTGAATTCGGCACCGCCTCCATGATGTTCTTAAACATAGCACCATATTCTTCAGGAGTACCATAGCCAACCGTGTCGGGGATATTAATCGTTGTTGCACCCGCATCAATCACGGCTTCGATTATTCGACACTGAAAGTCGAATTCTGAACGACTACCATCTTCCAGCGAAAATTCAACGTCTGCGCAGAGATTCCGCGCCAGACCGACCATTCCCACCGCCTGCTCAAGCACTTGCTCAGGGCTCATCATCAACTTGTATTTCATGTGGATGGGTGAAGTGGCAATAAACGTATGAATACGGCCAGAATTAGCGTTTTTTATCGCTTCTGCCGTGCGCTTGATATCGCCCGGCATCGCCCGGGATAAGCTGCAAATAGTGCTATCTTTAATCGTTTCAGCGACGGCTTTAACCGCCTCAAAGTCGCCAGGGCTAGCAATAGCAAACCCCGCTTCGATGACATCAACGTGCATCTTTTCCAACATTTTGGCGATACGAACCTTTTCGTCCCGTGTCATTGATGCACCAGGGCTCTGCTCACCATCTCGCAGTGTTGTATCAAAAATAATCAAATTGTCTTTGGTGCTCATAATTTGGCGGCTCTCACGATCAATACAACGGGTGATGTCTCTAATGGTGTGAAGAATAAACTAAAAAGCGGTCAAAACTAACAGACATCGGAAAAAAATCGGCTTCTTACACCAACCCTTAGTCCCGTTATTAGGTGGCAATTGTTTTTACGCTGTTGTATTTTGCATAATTAGCGAAGATTTAGTGCCATAGATGTCTTATTCTCCACCTTTAACACTAGTATTCACTAGTACTATATCGGTTATTCATAGGAGTTTTTGATGATGTCAGTAGATACCGGTATGGTAGCGGACCTTTGAAAAGCGCTTAGCGACGCCTGATGAAACTATCGATTGAAGCCCACTGGCTCCATCGGCAACCATTCTGATCCGCGGTCGGTATTTATTCACTGTTTTGACATGGGTTAGTCACTGAGACAAACCCATCAACCAGACAAGGACAACCTATGATTATTGGTATCCCACGGGAACTGGTGGCCGGAGAAACCCGAGTCCCTGTTATCCCCGATTCGGTAAAGCGATTTACTGACCAGGGTGCAGAAGTCCATATTGAATCAGGTATGGGGTTACCCATTCGCATTGAAGATAG
>CAYNZI010000163.1:0-6141 GCA_964401565.1 uncultured Spongiibacteraceae bacterium | reverse complement strand
GCGGAACGTAAAAGATGAGCGCTGAGTGAGTGACTGAGACCGGCTGTTTTTCAAGCAGGGCTCAGGCAGGAGAGAAGGTAGCCCGAAGGGCCGCCAGCTGTGGAGCAATCACGTCGCGCCGTTGCCGGGTTCATAAGCAACAGCTTCAGCATCAAATAACAAAAAAGGAGAGCCAGCAAACAGCGGTACTCTCCTTTTTTAGTGCCCTTCCTAATAAAACTACCAATAGAGCAGGTTTACCCTCGAGCTTTAAGTTCCAGTCGTTTTTTATGCAGCACAGGTTCCGTGTATCCGCTCGGCTGGGTGCAGCCTTGCAAAATAAGTTCGCTTGCCGCAGAAAAGGCGATGCCATCAAAGTTTGGAGCCATAGGAGTATAAGCAGGGTCTCCGGCATTTTGAAGATCTACAATGCCCGCCATGCGTTTCAACGTTTCCATCACCTGAGCTTCAGTACAGATGTTGTGACGCAGCCAGTTAGCAATATGCTGACTTGATATACGCAGGGTTGCTCTGTCTTCCATCAGTCCAACATTATTAATGTCAGGTACTTTTGAGCAACCCACACCTTGATCGATCCAGCGAACCACATAACCCAAAATGCCCTGGCAATTGTTGTCCAGTTCTTTTTGAATATCGTCGGCTGTTAACACGTGATCGCCCAGTAGTGGAATTGTGAGGATGTCATCGACGCTGGCGCGAGGACGGCTTTTTAGTTCTTCCTGCTTATTTTTTACATTTACCTGATGATAGTGCAGGGCGTGCAGGGTCGCAGCAGTCGGCGATGGAACCCATGCGGTATTGGCGCCGGCATTGGGATGGGCGATTTTCGCTGCCATCATCTTTGCCATATTGTCTGGTTCAGGCCACATTCCCTTACCGATTTGCGCTTTGCCTTGTAAGCCGCAGGCTAATCCCAAATCGACATTCTGGTCCTCATAGGCGCTTATCCAAACCATGTTTTTAAGTAGCGCTTTTGGCGCAAAAGGTCCGGCTTCCATACTGGTATGAATTTCGTCTCCGGTGCGGTCGAGGAAGCCAGTATTGATAAACACAACGCGTTCAGAGGCGGCGCGAATACATTCTTTCAGGTTAACCGATGTGCGGCGCTCTTCGTCCATGATGCCAACTTTTAGGGTGTTTCGAGGTAGTTTCAGCGCATCTTCGATTCGACCAAACAGCTCGTTGGTAAAGGCGACTTCTTCCGGACCGTGCATTTTTGGTTTTACAATGTTGATGCTGCCAGTAGACGAGTTGAGAAACTCTCCTTCACCTTTTAAGTCGTGAATTGCGGCGAGCGAAGTGAGCACTCCATCCATAATGCCTTCAGGGATTTCATTGCCTTCTTTGTCCAAAATGGCCGGGTTAGTCATCAAGTGACCAACATTGCGAACAAACAGCATCGAGCGACCCTTTAGGGAAAAGCTCGAATTGCCATCGATTGATTGATAGCTGCGATCAGGATTCATTTTGCGGATGATGGTGTTGCCGCCTTTTTGCAAACTTTCCTGCAGGTCACCTTTCATTAAACCAAGCCAGTTACGGTAGGCGAGTGATTTGTCGTCAGCGTCAACGGCGGCAACGGAGTCTTCGCAATCCATTATGGTGGTGATAGCGGACTCAATTAATACGTCTTTGATGCCGGCGCTGTCATGTTTGCCAATGTAATGAGAGTGATCAACCTGGATTTCAATATGCAAATTATTGTGCTCAATCAGTATCGCACTGGGAGCAGAGGCATCGCCGTTATAGCCGATACACTGTGATGGATTAGCGAGTGACACTTTATGGCCATCCAGTAATACGGCAACGAATGCGCCATCGATTATGGTGTATTGGGTAACAGAGTCGTGGGAGCCAGAGGCTAGAGGGGCTGCCTGGTCCAGTACGCGTCGAGCATAGGCAATAACTTTATCACCGCGAGTTGGGTTGTAAGCGCCGCCGCGCTCAGCGCCACCGTCTTCCGAAATAACATCAGTACCGTACAGTGCGTCATACAGGCTGCCCCAGCGTGCATTGGCCGCGTTCAGTGCAAAGCGAGCATTCATGATGGGCACGACTAGTTGAGGGCCTGCTTGCTGGGCAATTTCTGGTTCGACATTTTCTGTGGTGATGTGAAAATCGTCGCCTTCTGCGACTAGATAGCCAATTTCAATAAGAAATTGCTTGTAGGCGACGACATTGAGCTGACCATTTTGCTGCCTGTGCCATTCGTCAATCTGGGCCTGCAGATGCTCGCGTTTTTCCAGCAAAGCACGATTTTTGGGTGCCAGGTCGTCCAGTATCTGCTCTAGAGACTGCCAGAATTCTGCAGCGTCAAGACCTGTTCCAGGAATCATTTCATCGTTGACTAAATTGTAGAGGGTGTTTGCAATTTGCAGGTTTCCCTGTTGTATACGTTGCGTCATGGTTTACTGCCTTGTGTCTGGTCGTGACTGGTTTATATGATCAATTCGCACAGATGGCGAGCGACGATATTGCGCCGAGGGTAATATCAGAACAATAGGATTTTACGGGGACTTGAACATTTTTTCCAATTTATCGCTTTCATGTCGGACATTTTCAGGGTGAATAAGTTACTTTCAGTTCAAATGACGATTTACGCGATAACCCGATTGTTACGATGTTTTTCCTTTTGCAACGATCTTTTGCGCGACTTCTACAATCAGGCGTCGCATCCAGGTGTGCCCGGGGTTGTGGTGCAACAAAGGGCTCCATGCCATTTTTAGCTCAATGGGCACGATTGGGAAAGGCGGGGGTTTTACCGTTAACCTCTCATTCTTTATATGCAGGAGTGCTGCTTGACGCGGCATGGTGGCAATAAGATCGGGTTGTTCTGCCAGTAGCGCAGCCACCTGGTAGTGCCGGGTAAACACGCGAATATGCCGTTTCCTCTCAATGTCGCCCAGCGCTTCATCAACCCATCCGAGGCGCTGAGTATCGTTTGGGTTCATGCCGACCCCGATTCCCATGCCAGTTTTGCTCACCCAAATATGATGTGCATCCAAATAACTATCCAGGTTGAAATCTTCCAGAATGGGATTGTCATTGCTCATCAGGCAAGTAAAATTGTCGCGCCACACATTGACCTGATGAAAAGACTGGGGCAGGTAGTCAAAGCGGTTGATCGCCATGTCGATCTTGCCTTTCTCCACGTCTTGAAAGGTAACATCACTGGGTGTGAGAATATCAAGACAGATATTGGGCGCTATGTGTCGAATTTCTCCCAAAAGCCCAGGGATTAGGGTCGATTCGGCATAATCACTTGCCATGATCCGAAACACGCGGTCGCTCGAGGCAAGATCGAATTCTGCTGATGGTTGAACGGCTTGTTCTACACTGGCAATAATATTGCGAACCAAGGGCTGTAGTTCCACGGCGCGTTCTGTTGGTGTCATACCCTGGCTGGTGCGTATCAATAGTGGGTCATCAAACAATTGACGCAGTCGACGGAGGCTATTGCTCATCGCCGGTTGTGTGATTCCCAGTTGGACTGCGGCTTTGGTGACGTTTTTCTCACGTAACAGGATGTCGAGATAAACCAGCAGATTGAGGTCGATACGAGATATATTCATATAATAAATGCAGGATGAAAAACGATAACTTAGTCTTATTGGGTGCATTTTTCTAGTTTTATTATCGACCGGTCGAAAAAACAAGGCCTATTATTCACTGGATAAATGCCGGAGATAAAAAGTATAAACTTCCTAAATCCCCAGTGGGGTCGTAGAATAGCGTCATCTACCCACAGATCGGTTTTAAAGAGGACTTACCATGTCAAACTACAGTCAAGATATCGATGCCATCACCAAACTGCGTGCAGAGCAAGGCAGTGCATGGGATGCAATCGACCCAGAATCTACCGCCCGTATGCGCGCCCAGAACCGTTTTCAAACCGGTTTGGATATTGCTAAATATACCGCGAAAATCATGCGCGAAGATATGGACAATTACGACGCTGATAGCTCTCAGTACACTCAGTCACTGGGTTGCTGGCATGGGTTTATCGGCCAACAGAAAATGATTTCTATTAAGAAGCATTTTAACAATACTGATCGTCGTTACTTGTACCTGTCTGGTTGGATGGTTGCTGCATTGCGTAGCGAATTCGGTCCATTGCCTGACCAGTCTATGCATGAGAAAACATCTGTTTCTTCTCTTATAGAAGAGCTGTACACATTCTTGCGTCAAGCTGATGCTCGTGAAATGGGTGGATTGTTCCGCGCCTTAGACGATGCTCGTGAAGCAGGCGATGAAGCTGCCGCTAAAGAAATTCAAGGTAAAGTAGACAACTTCGTTACTCACGTTGTGCCTATTATTGCTGACATCGATGCGGGTTTTGGTAACGCAGAAGCAACTTACCTGCTTGCTAAGAAAATGATTGAAGCCGGTGCTTGCTGTATCCAAATTGAAAATCAGGTTTCTGACGAGAAGCAGTGTGGTCACCAGGACGGTAAAGTGACTGTACCTCATGAGGATTTCTTGGGGAAAATTCGCGCTGTACGTTACGCGTTCCTTGAGCTGGGTGTGGACGACGGCGTAATCGTTGCTCGTACTGACTCTTTGGGTGCTGGCTTGACCAAGCAAATCGCGGTAACTAATGAGCCTGGTGATTTGGGTGACCAATACAACAGCTTCCTCGATGTTGAAGAAGTGACACTTGAGAGCATGAAGAACGGTGACGTTACTATTAAGCAAGACGGTAAGCTGGTTCGCCCTAAGCGTCTGCCAAGTAACTTGTTCCAGTTCCGTCAGGGTACTGGTGAAGCGCGTTGCATACTTGATTCTATTACTTCACTGCAAAATGGCGCTGACTTACTGTGGATTGAGACTGAGAAGCCTCACGTTGGTCAAATTGGCGCAATGGTAAATGCGATTCGTGAAGTCGTCCCGAATGCCAAGCTGGTATACAACAACAGCCCATCATTCAACTGGACACTGAACTTCCGTCAGCAAGTTTTTGATGCAATGTCTGAAGCGGGTCAGGACGTTACTGCCTACAATCGTGACAGCTTGATGAGCGAAGAGTATGACGCAACTGAATTGGCTGCTGTAGCCGATGAGAAAATTCGTACTTTCCAGGCAGATTCAGCGCGTGAAGCGGGTATCTTCCATCACTTGATCACTTTACCGACTTACCACACTGCAGCACTGTCTACTGACAATCTGGCTAAAGAGTACTTTGGTGACCAGGGTATGTTGGGTTATGTTGCTGGCGTCCAGCGCAAAGAAATTCGTCAGGGTATTGCTTGTGTTAAGCACCAGAACATGGCTGGATCAGATATGGGCGACGATCACAAAGAGTACTTCTCTGGTGACTCTGCACTGAAAGCATCTGGTAAAGACAACACAATGAACCAGTTTGGTTAATCCAATCTAGTTGATGTTTTAATACCTACCCGGTATGTTCAGGCGGCTTCGGCCGCCTTTTTTATTGGCTGAAATTTGATCCTGACTGAACCATGAGGGAAATGACATGACAATATCAACACCTGATCTGTGCGATCAATATGGTGATGAAGTACAGGTAGCAGAGCCTGTATTCAAGCACTATGGTGGTATTCGGCAATTCGGCGGTGAAATCGTCACCGTTAAATGTTTTGAAGACAATTCCAAAGTCGGTGAGATGGTGAAAACCCCTGGAGAGGGGCGGGTTTTGGTTGTAGATGGAGGCGCGTCGCCCCGACGGTCACTGCTAGGTGATATGCTTGTTAGTCACGCGCTAGCGAATCACTGGTCCGGTATCGTTATTTATGGTTATATTCGGGATGTCGAGGAAATTGCCCCAATGCCTGTCGGTGTTATTGCACTGGGCACTATCCCGCGAAAAACAGAAAAGCGAGGTCTTGGCGATGTTAATGTGCCTTTGCAAATAGCGGGTCTGCAAGTCGCACCAGGACAATTTATTTATGTCGATGAGACGGGTGTTATCGTCGCGGACAAACCATTGGTCGCCGCTGGATAATCTGGCGCGCAGGGTATTTATGGGGTGAGCTGTTAGATGGGTATCAGCAATGCTTTGCGTTTATCTAAAGTCATACTCAATGGCTTTGACGCGTTTTTTGGGGATTTCCAAAATGTAACGCTGGGCGCCCAGGCTCGTTTTGAGCAAGCGGATTGGTTGTTGGTGCACGCATCGATGAG
>CAYNZI010000162.1:0-6167 GCA_964401565.1 uncultured Spongiibacteraceae bacterium | reverse complement strand
TTATGGGCGTATGTACGTCGAAAGCGAAATGACGGTGATGGCGGCATGCGGACTCTCTAATAGACGGTTGGCGCTTTACACATTGGTGCCATCAATGTTCGTCGCATTGATCGTAGGCTATTTGAGCTTATACGCGAGCCCTGTGGGTATTGGCAAGGTTCAGGAAATCTTCCAGGATACGAAAAACTCCAGTGGCCTGGAGCTGTTGATTGAGGGGCGTTTTCGTGTCGATGAAAAATCTGGGAGAGTGACGTACATCGAATCTCTGGATAACGATACCGAGACAATGCGGGAAGTATTTTCTGCAGAGCAGTCAGTTGGTAAAAAGGGTCGAAAGCAGCTGACCGTGATATTCGCCGAGCAGGGGAGTATCGAGGTGAGCGACGATCAACAGTCTCGTTATTTGGTATTAAAAAATGGTTACCAATCAGTCGGTCAGCCCGGAGGTTTAAACTATCGAATTAGCCGCTTCGACGAATTTGGTCAGTTAGTGGCAGACCCTGAGAGTCGGGACACTCTGTATAAAAAAGCCGACGCACGGACAACGGAAGAATTACTTAATTCAGTTCGACTGGAAGATAAAGCAACACTGCAGTGGCGAATTTCACTAGCGATTTTAGTGCCAGTGATTGCGTTAATAGCACAAGCTTTGAGTAGGACCAATCATCGTCGCGGTCGCTATGTTAAAATGCTGCCGGCATTTCTTATCTATATAACCTATCTGGTTTCGTTGAATGCAGCGCGAGATGCCATAGGGAAAGAAAAAATTCCTTTGGATCTGGGAATGTGGTGGATTCATTTGGTGTTTTTAGGCCTGGGCATAATTTTGCTGTTTGGCGACGATTGGTTGCGACGATTTCGTACGTCGACCACGCAAGCACCGATAGCGCCATCACTATGATCAAATTGAGACGTTATATATCGACCACAATCACGGCCAGTACGCTGTTAGTGCTCGTTGTGTTGTTAGGTTTTGATGCGATAGCGGCGATTATTGACGAGACTGGAAATCTCAGTGGCAATTATGATTTTTTCGCAGCGCTACGTTTTGTCGTCTATTCAGTGCCAGGCAATGTGTTTGATCTGTTGCCGTTTGCCGCTTTAGTGGGGTGTCTGGCAGGGCTTGGTACCTTGGCTAGTGGTAGCGAGCTTGTTGTTATGAGGGCTGCAGGTGTATCTACCCTACGTATAGTCTGGATGGTTATGCGGCCGATCATAGTGATTATGATAGCGGGCCTGTTGGTCAGTGAATATGTAGCGCCGCTCACCGAAAGCATTGCTAAAAGTGAACGGGCTATTGCCTTGAGGAAATCTGAAAATATGGTGAGTCGCCAGGGTTTGTGGCATCGGGAAGGGAACCAGTTTATGCATTTTAACGCGGTACAGCCCAATGGCGTGTTGTATGGTGTAACAATTTATCAGTTTGATGAACAGCACAAACCGTTGAGCACGTTGTATGCTGAGCGGGCCATCTACCAGTCGGGTCATTGGTTATTGGAGGACGTTCTCGAAAGTATAATAACTGATACCAGGATCAGGAAAGTTGCTTCAACGTCAAAACCCTGGTTGACGGGTTTGTCGCCAGAGTTACTTAATATTTTGGTGCTCGACCCCATTGATTTATCGATAGCAGGGAATTATCGATATGCTAACTACCTGCAGGGAGAGGGTCTCAATAGTGGCCCTTATAGACTCGCATTGTGGAAAAAAATACTGCAGCCCTTATCAACCTTAACGCTCGTGCTGGTAGCAATATCGTTTATTTTTGGCCCTTTGCGTGAAGTCACTATGGGGTATCGTATTTTCATTGGTGTTCTGGTGGGAATTATTTTTCGCACGGCTCAAGATATGTTGGCGCCAGCGAGTTTGGTTTACGGATTTCAGCCAATTTACGCGTCACTGGTTCCGATCATTATTTGTGCAGTATTGGGATTTTGGTTTCTAAGTCGTGCACGATAATACCGGTAATTACGTCTGATCTTTTTTCGGTAATAACACAATCCGGCTATTGGATAATTTGTCGTGCCAACTAAGATGGTCCTTGTCGATGAGAATCCACCAGTAACCTGCTCCGAAGCACAGAAACGATATCAGTGCGGCCAATAACCGTGTGAAGCACTGACGGATAGTGAGGCGATCGCCGGACATATCCACAAGCTGCAATCGCCAAGCTTGCATTCCCAGGGTCTGCCCATATTTTCTCCAAAACCAGCAAAAGAAAGCGATATACACGGTTAACAAATAGAGTTGAAATGGGAGGCCGCTGGCCACTGATGGCAAGTCGGTGACAATTTGCTCATTGGCGATGGGTTCTATTCTATCTGCGCGGAAAAACACGGCAGGTATGGTGGCGGTAAATAATACGCCGAATACCAGCAGTGAATCGTAAACCATGGCTGCCAGCCGGCGAATGAGGCCCGCTGTAGGTAGCGTGGTAAGGTTGTTTTTCATAATAATGAACGTTAAAAAATGAGCGGCAATTCTAGCAGAATGTTAGCAACAATGTTTGAACATCACGGAATGTCGGTTGTTGTCACGTTGCGAGGTGAGGCAGGCAGTGGCTCCTGCTGAGGGTGGTCGTATTATTGATAGATATTGAGTATTAAGTAATGTTAATCAAATCGGAAACTGACGTTTACCTCCATTGATGATAGTGTGCGGATATCATGGGGCTATCCATATTGGTAATAGCAAGTAGCTCTGAATTTTTCGATCGAGACAATGACCAACTAATGGGGTTTGCATGCGCATACTGCTTATTGAAGATGACATCAGTGTCGCGGATTATATCGGTAAAAGTTTACGGCAAAACGGCTATACCGTCGATCATTCTGCAGACGGAAAAGAAGGGTTGTCGTTGGCTAGCAGCGAAGAGTATGACGTGTTGATCGTCGACCGAATGCTGCCGAATGTTGATGGTTTGACAATCATCCAGACATTGCGCGCGGCGGACAATAAAATGCCAGTACTTATATTGAGTGCGTTGGGCGAGGTTGATGACCGAGTAAAAGGCTTGAAAGCGGGAGGCGATGACTATTTGGTTAAGCCTTTTGCCTTTGCGGAATTGTTGGCTAGAATAGAGGCGTTATTGCGTCGTCAAAAGTCTAGTATCACTGAGACCAAACTTAAAGTCGCGGACCTGGAAATGGATTTGCTTGCTCACAAAGTGACCCGGGGAGGCGAGGGTTTCAATTTGCAGCCGCGAGAATATAAGTTGTTGGAATACTTGATGAAGCATGCTGGGCAACTTGTGACTCGTACCATGCTGCTGGAAAATGTATGGGAATACCATTTTGATCCACAAACCAATGTCATTGATGTTCACATAAGTCGACTCCGACAAAAAATTGATAAAGATTTTGATAAGCAATTGCTGTCTACTGTTCGTGGAGCAGGGTATATGCTTCGTGATCCTGAAAGCTAAGCCTGTTGACAGAATGAAAAGCGCCGATTCTATCTGATGATTATTAACAAAATTCTTGCCAGTTATACCTTTCGGTATATGTCGGTTTATGTCATTGGCCTCAGTGTATCTGTGCTTATCGTGCTGATGTTGGTCTATGCCACGTATTCCTATGACTACTTTAAGAAATTGCATAATGCCGTGGCTGACGAGATTGAAACGCTCGGTCAGATTTATGAAGACAAGGAGTTCGGTGGCTTAGAGCACTTTATTAGTGAAAAAGTAAAAGAGGGCGAACTTAATCGGTTTTACTATTTGGTGGTTGACGAGCACGATAAAAAATTGGCCGGTAATTTGGACACTTGGCCAGATTATCGTCGATATGGTGATGGTTGGCTCAGTTTTCATTTGGAAATTTTGTCTTGGGGTGAAGAGAAACGAGAGCGCCGATTTGTGGGTCGCTCAGAAAAGATCGACGGGGGTTATCGAATACTGGTGGCGCACCATTATGGAGAGTTTAGGAACTATGCCGACATTGTCGGCGACGCATTGCTTCGAAGCTTAGTTGTCACCATCGTTTTAGGGACCATTGGCGGCGCGATAGTTGCGGGAATCAATGTAAGGCAAATCGACAAAATCAACAAAACACTACAGAGCATCATGTCGGGTGATTTATCGGACCGGATTGAATCGGATATTCAGCGAGGTGAGCTTAGGGAGCTGACGCTGAATATTAATCGAATGCTGGATCGTATTCAGCAGTTGATGGAAGGGCTCCGGCAGGTTTCCGACAATATTGCACACGATTTACGGACGCCCTTAACACGGTTGAGAAATCAGTTAAGCGATATGCAAGACCAGACCATTCCTGATAAGGACGATCTAGTGCAGCCGTTGATTGATGAAGCCGATGGGCTGTTATCTACCTTTAGTTCGCTATTGCGCATCGCACAAATAGAATCGGGTAGTCGTCGGGCCGGTTTTACACAGCTTGATCTCAGAATTATACTATTAGACGTTATCGAACTGTATGAACCCCTGGCCACGGACAAGGTCATTAGCTTCATCTCTTCATTGCAAGAAGATGTCGTCATCAATGGGGATAGAGATCTGTTGTTTCAGGCATTTGCTAATCTGATTGATAATGCCGTCAAATACACGCCTGAAAATGGCCGCGTCAATATAGACCTCAGATTTCACCAGCAGCAGGCGATAGTGACGATCACCGATAGCGGTTGCGGGATTGCAGCAACAGATCAGGGCAAGGTTTTTCGGCGTTTTTATCGAGTAGAAGCCAGTCGTAGTTTATATCCTGGCAATGGCCTTGGTTTGAGTTTGGTGTCAGCGGTTGTGAAGCTACACGACGGAACCATCCTGTTGTCAGACAACAAACCCGGCCTGCAGGTTGAGGTTCGATTGCCTCTCATCGACTAATTGTCAACAATGGATAGATGATCAATTGCTGGCACTGGAGTGGCTACGGCTTCTTCCCTTTTATCGAGTAGATTCACGCCTGCCTCGGCGATAGACAAATAGGCGATATCGGGATTCAGCCGTATTCTGGTATCGGGTAGTTCTTCCAGATTTGAACCTTCAGGTGCAAGTGTTATACCGTCAATATCTAGCGCAAGTGGTGCTGATGCTTGGCGTTTCTCAATCAACAGATCTTCACCAGCGACAGCCACAGATAGATGGCTGGTGTTGGGCGCGGCAGGGGGCATGCTAGCGTCTTCTTCGGGGTGAAAAAATGCAGGGACCATTTTTATGGCGCTGGTATCTATCGACTGAGTTTGTGGGGTTTTACGCTCATGCTGCTCCAGTACATCACTACCTGCTGGCGCAAGTGACCAGTCTCTGGTATCGGGCTGATTTCGTATGACTTGGCAGTTTTCAGCGCCCTTAGATTCTGTTGGCGGTGTTTCCGTTGGCGATTGCGGTTGATCTTCGGGCGGTTGGCCTGAGTTCGATGATACCTGTGCTGATGTCAGTTGATGGGATTTAAAACTGACAATAAGGCCGGCCTGATGAAAAGCAGCTTTGTATTTTAGCGCGTCAGTTTTGTTAACAGCACGTTTTAAGGCCTGTGTCTTACCGTTAAATATTCTGGCGATGTTGTCCGGTGAGCTATTGAACAGAGCGGCCAGTTTTGTCTGAGCCGACTCAGTGCTAACGCCTTCTACCAGCTGGCCGGAAAAAAATATGTCGTAAAGCTGTTGGTCCATGGAGCTCTCTTTGCTATTTGTCGCTGTCATAGTATAGAAGATTTTGTGGTTTGCAGGCCAAGGAAAGCTAAATAGGATAAAATGTCGCCAACTATATGACGTTTAATGGTAATCCGTCACAGATTCAATCGATAACGGCTTCGTGCCAATGAGCAATCGCGCAGCCGCACTATACTCAGGTCAGCTACTAGCGGGCGAAGTAATAAGCCTCTTCCACACTAGTGCGTTGAGATGTGTGGAAACGCTTTTCTTTTTGGATAGTTACATAGGTAGTGCTGAATGGAGCCTATCTGGAAAAACATATGGATCACAGTCTACATCCCTCTTATCAGTATCGGCCGAGCTCCGTCATGGTCTTTGAATTGCCGGATGCTATCGATGTCTCTATGGGCGTTGAACAACAAGCTGAAATAATCGCGAGTACAGCGGTCGTCGTAAGCGTGAACACGGTTGCGTCGGAGATGTTGGGTATTGGTAACCCTCGTGATTCAGCAGATCTGACGCTTGAGTTACTGGCAAAAAAGGCCAATGCCGATAATCCG
>CAYNZI010000161.1:0-6181 GCA_964401565.1 uncultured Spongiibacteraceae bacterium | reverse complement strand
AGGGGTTGACCGCGATTGGAAATGAGCTGAGCTACCAGCAACCAGGGGATCATGCCGCTATCACAATAAGCGAAGTCTCTGAAGTAATGGTGTGCACTCATTTCGCCGCCGTAAACTGCATTTTCCAGCCGCATTCTCTCTTTGATAAAGGCGTGACCTGTTTTACTTTGCACCGCGATGCCGCCATTGGCCTCAACCATATCGATGGTATTCCAGGTCAGACGCGGGTCGTGGACGATTTTTTCGCCAGGATTTTTTAGCAGAAACGCTTCAGCCAACAAGCCGACCACGTAATAACCTTCAATAAATTCACCGCGCTCATCGAAGAAAAAACACCGATCAAAATCGCCGTCCCAGGCAATACCCATATCGGCCTTGTGCTCTTTAACCGCGTCAATAGTAATCGCGCGATTTTCTGGCAATAAGGGGTTGGGCACACCATTGGGAAAGTGCCCGTCAGGCTGATGGTGCAATTTGATAAATTCGAAGGGGAGCTTGTTCGCTCCGGCCAAGGCTTCCAATCGATCAATAACCGCACCCGCGCCACCATTACCGGCATTAACAACAATTTTTAGCGGCTTAAGGGCGGTGATATCGACATAGGACAGCAGATGTTCGATATAGGCGTCGGCGATGTTGAGCGGAATCAACTTACCTTTGTTTTCGACAGCGGGGAAACTGTTTTCTTCGGCCAAACGCTGTATGTCAAACAGGCCGGTATCACCACTGATAGGGCGTGAACCTTCACGAACAAATTTCATGCCGTTATAATCTTTGGGATTATGGCTGGCGGTAACGACGATGCCACCATCCATTTCCCCACCGTCGACTGACTCGTGAAATGCCGCAAAATAGATTTCTTCGGTCCCACACAGGCCAATGTCGTAAACATCGACACCGGAGTCCATCAGTCCTTTTGATAATGCTGCCTTGATGGATTCACTGCTCAGACGAATATCGTGCCCGACAGCTACTTTTTTAGGCTTAACGACTTCGGCATAAGCCCGGCCAATCGCATAGGCGATGTCTTCATTGAGCTCATCGGGAACACGCCCGCGAACATCATAGGCTTTAAAACAGGTTAGTTTATGGGGCATGGTCTGTTTACACTTCTTGGTAGACGTTTTCGTAAACGTAGTTAGTTGCTTCAACAAAGCCGTCGATACTACCGCAATCGAATCGCCGCCCCTTAAATACGTACGCCATGACGCAACCGTTTTTTGCCTGTGTTAGCAGCGCATCGGTCAGCTGGACTTCTCCGCCTTTGCCTGGCGGTGTCTCTCGCAAAATATCAAAAATATCCGGGGTCAAAATATAGCGGCCAATAATTGCCATATTGGTGGGGGCGTCTTCGGGTTTGGGTTTTTCAACCATGTCGTCGACACGGTAGAGGCCTTCTTTAAGCGCTTCGCCGGAAATGATACCGTATTTTTCAGTTTGATCGTTGGGGACTTCTTGAATGGCGACGATACTGCAACGGAACTGTTTATACAGTTTCACCATTTGAGCCAGCACGCCGTCGCCGTCATTGATGCACAAATCATCTGACAGCACGACACCAAAAGGCTCGTTACCGATCAATGTTTCACCGGCTAAAATAGCGTGACCCAAACCCTTCATTTCTCGCTGGCGGGTCATGGTAAAACTGGCCTGATCGATAACCTGACGAATACTCGCCAGGTAGCTCTCCTTGTCGCTGCCGGCAATTTGATGCTCCAGCTCATAGCTGATATCAAAGTGGTCGGTGATGGCGCGCTTGCCCCGCCCGGTCACCATTGCCATTTGATTCATGCCGGCCTGTATCGCTTCTTCAACGCCGTATTGCACCAGCGGTTTATTAACTATCGGCAGCATTTCCTTGGGCATGGATTTTGTCGCTGGCAAAAAGCGGGTGCCATATCCCGCCACAGGAAATAAACATTTTTTTATCATTGGTTGTCTCTAACCCCTTAATTCAACTTCAAACTTCTATTAACCCAGCAACGCAACACTTAACTATCTCGACCATAAACGTCTTCAAACCGCACTATATCATCTTCACCAAGATAACTGCCGCTCTGCACTTCGATTAACTCCAGCGGAATCACGCCCTTGTTGGCCAGGCGATGTTTTGTCCCCAACGGAATATAGGTTGATTGATCTTCTAACAACATTGATTCTGTTTCTCCACAGGTAACCAGCGCCGTGCCGCGAACGACAATCCAGTGTTCTGCCCGGTGATGATGCAATTGCAGCGATAACGTTTGCCCAGGGTTTACAATAATGCGCTTGACCTGAAAACGCTCTGCCACCACCAACGACTCATAGGACCCCCAGGGCCGATAGACTTTGGTGTGAGAATTGACCTCTTCCCGTTTTTCCGATTTCAGTTTATTAACGATGGCCTTTACGTCTTGCACCTGACTTTTATCGGCGACCAGAATGGCGTCGGCCGTTTCAACGACGACGATATTGTCAACGCCAACGGTTGTTACCAGCCGTGAGCTGCTGTGAATGTAGCTGTCTTGTGTATTGTGCAGAATGGTGTCACCACTGCTGACGTTGCCACGACTGTCTTTGCGCCCAACGTCCCACAGGCTGGACCAGGCACCGACATCACTCCAGCCACAGGTCATGGGCACGACCATGCCTTTGTCCGTTTTCTCCATCACCGCGTAATCGATTGAATCACTATCACAGGCCGCAAATTCGTCCGCATCCAAGCGGATAAAATCCAAGTCTTCATGGGCCTTGCTATAAGCCAGCTCCGCCGCTTTTAACATGGCTGGCGCGTGAATGCCTAACTCATCAAGATAGGCCTTCGCTCTGAGCAAAAACATACCGCTATTCCAAAAATAGTCACCGCTATCAATGTATTGCTGTGCGACTTCCAACGATGGCTTTTCAACAAATTCGGCAATAGAAAAACAACCTGCCGATTCGTTATCGCCACGTCGAATATAGCCATAACCGGTTTCTGGCCCTTCGGGGATAATACCAAAGGTGACTAAATTACCCTGTTCGGCCTGTGCCAGGCCCACCTCAACAGCGGCCGTAAAAGCCGCAATATCATTAACCACATGATCTGCAGGCATCACTAGCAAAACTGCATCTTCGTTCTGGCTGATGGCTCGCATTGCCGCGACTGCCACCGCGGGAGCCGTATTGCGTCCAACCGGCTCGAGAATAATGGCATCGGGCTCTATTTTGACGTTACGCAATTGTTCTGCCACCATAAAACGGTGATCATCATTGCAGACGATAATGGGTTTACCCGACTCCAGATTAAGAGCCCGCTGCAGCGTTTGTTCCAACAAACTCAGCTCACCCGTTAACGGTAAAAACTGCTTGGGGTTTAATTCACGAGACAAGGGCCATAGACGACTGCCCACGCCTCCTGATAATAATACGGGGATTAGCACTACAATTATTCCTGTGTTGTTTGTTCATTTGGCGTTTGACACCGGGTTGTTTTAGTACCGCACACGTTAATTGCGCCGGCCAATACCGATGTATTTAAATCCGCATTCTGCCAAGTATTTGGGATCATACTGATTGCGACCATCAAAAATAAGCGGCGCATTCATCAGCTCTTTCATCGCCTCAAAATCAGGCTGGCGAAACCGCTTCCACTCTGTCACCAATGCCAGGGCATCTGCCCCTTTCAGCACATCGTATTGGTAATCAATCATTTGCAAACGGCCCTGCTGCAACCACTCCTCGGGGAATTCAGCCGCGGCGGTTTCTCGAGCGACCGGGTCGAAAGCCAGCACGGTAGCACCCGCTTCTATCAGGCTATTGATCAACACAATAGATGGCGCTTCGCGCATATCGTTAGTGCCAGGTTTGAATGCCAACCCCCACACGGCTATTTTTTTACCCGTTAAATCACCCAAGTGAGTCGATATATTGTCGAACAACTTGTGTTTCTGTTGTTCATTTCTGCTCTCTACAGCGGCCAGCAAGGTGGGTTCGAACCCCGTTTGTTCGGCGGCATGCACCAATGCCTTTACGTCTTTGGGAAAGCAGGAACCACCGTAACCACAACCAGGATAGATAAACGAATAGCCGATACGACTATCAGAACCTATGCCCTTGCGGACATTTTCGACATCGACATCCAGCCGATCGCATAAATTAGCCACTTCATTCATGAATGAAATTTTGGTGGCCAGCATTGCATTAGCAACATATTTGGTCATTTCTGCATCCCGCACGCCCATAAACATCATTCTATCGTGGGATTTTAGATATGGACTATAAAGTGCCGTCATTTTTTGTTCGGCTTTTTCGCTGTCGGACCCGATAACCACTCGATCTGGACGCATAAAGTCGGCTACGGCCGCACCTTCTTTCAAAAATTCAGGGTTGCTCACCACGTCGCATTCTATATCGACACCCCTAACAGCCAATTGTTTGGCAATGGCGCCTTTCACTTTTTCTGCGGTACCTACTGGCACGGTCGATTTATCAATAATCACCGCGTAACCCTGAATATAACGACCAATATCGTCAGCCACTGTCAGCACGTACTGAAGGTCAGCAGAACCATCCTCTCCAGGCGGCGTGCCAACGGCAATAAAAATGTACTCGGCGTCTTTAATTGACTCGGCGATATCGGCACTGAACGATAACAAGCCGCTAGCAATGCCGGATGTAACCACCGCCTCCAGGCCCGGTTCATAGATGGGTATTTCACCGCTGCGAAGGCGATCCAGCTTGACCTCATCAATATCGACACACACCACATGGTTGCCCATTTCGGTAAAACACGCACCAGTCACCAAACCGACGTACCCTGTTCCAATTACCGCTATTCTCACACGACTATCCTTAATAATATTCAACTTTTGATGACACAACCTTTATTCGTTCGATAGTTACTACTATTCACTAACCATCGGCCAATATCGATTCATCTGATAATGCTAGACCAAGCCTAGCTGTAATCCCAGTACAATCAACACGTTAATACGGCAATTGTTGGCGTGAAATGCCCTCATCGATTATAATAGCGGTTTTCGCGCACTCGACCTCAAGCCCATTAATTGGAAGTTTTTATGTCTGCTCACGATCAACATTCATTTTCCAAGGAAGATTTAGTCGCCTCTGGACACGGAACCTTGTTTGGCGAGGGCTTTGCCCAGCTGCCAAAAGACAACATGCTGATGATTGATCGCATTATTGATATGAACAATGACGGTGGCGAAAATGGCAAAGGCGAAATTATTGCCGAACTGGATATTAACCCAGACCTGTGGTTTTTCGATTGCCACTTTCAAGGTGACCCGGTCATGCCCGGCTGCTTGGGACTGGATGCCATGTGGCAGTTAGTGGGGTTTTTCCTCGCTTGGCGTGGCAATAAAGGTCGCGGTCGCGCTCTGGGTGCCGGCGAGATTAAATTTACCGGCCAGATTCTTCCCGATGCAAAAAAAGTCACCTATCACCTGACACTAAAGCGCGTTATTGAACGCAAACTGGTGATGGGCATTGCCGATGGCACGGTATCTGTTGACGGCAAGGTCATTTACACGGCTAAAGGCCTGCGAGTAGGCTTATTCCAGTCGGAAGGCGCACCTTTTTAAGGTCTATTGCAAACACTATTATTCGAACTGATCAGGCATTATAAAACGAGGTAGGTCATGAAACGAGCTGTTATCACCGGTCTGGGCATTGCGTCCTGCATAGGTCTGGATACAACCAGTGTGCTTGAATCCCTGAAAGAAGGTAAGTCAGGCATACGTTTCCGCGAAGATTATAAAGAGATTGGCTTACGCAGCCACGTTGCCGGCACTATCGACATCGACTTTAAAGATTATATCGATCGCAAACAGCTGCGGTTTATGGGCGATGCCGCCGGTTATGCGTATATTTCGATGCAACAAGCTATTGAAGACTCCGGCTTAAGCGAAGAGCAAGTATCCAATGTTCGCAGCGGTATTATTGCCGGTTCAGGCGGCGCGTCTTCTGCCAATTTGATCGAATCGGCGGACATTCTGCGTACCAAAGGCGTTAAACGCATTGGGCCTTACCGAGTCACCCAAACAATGGGCAGCACCGTGTCTGCCTGTCTTGCCACGCCGTTTAAAATCAAAGGCGTCAACTACTCGATCTCTTCAGCCTGCGCGACCAGTGCTCACTGTATTGGTAATGCGCTGGAACTCATTCAGCTAGGCAAACAAGATGTTGTTTTTGCCGGTGG
>CAYNZI010000160.1:0-6215 GCA_964401565.1 uncultured Spongiibacteraceae bacterium | reverse complement strand
TATGTTGCCATTTTCATCGATGACACGACTTACGTTTCTCTGATGTAGAGTTCCGACCACATTGTTTATATCTTTCTGATAGACCGGGATGCGCGTAAATTCGAGACTGCGCAGCTGCTCCAATAACGAATGGTCACTGTCGGCAAGGTCGAGCCCTTGTATCTCGTTTCTCGGGATCATGATGTCTTCAACGCAGGCTTGTTCCAAATCGAGAACATTAAGCAGCATACCCTGGTGATGGAGGGGTATATGGGGGCCTGCGTCATCGACTATGATCCTTAGTTCCGCAGGACTAATGGTGTCTCCGCTGTGGTTTTGGGTGTCGATCCCAATCATTTTCAGTAGGCCGTTTGTAATGGTGTTAATCAGCCAGACAACGGGGTAGAGAATTTTAAGTAGCGGTACCAATATACTGCTCGCCGGGAAGGCGATCTTCTCCGGATAATAGGCGGCGATGGTTTTTGGTGTTATCTCAGCAAAAATCAGGAACACCAGTGTCAGTATAATAGGGCCAATGATCACAGAAGCCGCTTCGCCCCATAGCCGAATAACGATGACGGTGAATAGTGAGGCGGCTATGAAATTGACCAGGTTGTTGCCGATTAGAATCAAGCTGATGAGGCGGTCGGGGCGTTTTAACAAGCGAGAGGCTCGGCGTGCGCCTTTGTGGCCTTTTTTTCGCAGGTGTTTAAGTCGATAGCGATTGAGCGACATCATGCCAGTTTCAGTGCTGGAGAAGAAGGCGGACAGTATGAGCAAAACAGCCAGAATGGCGAAGAGAAGTTCTAACGATAACTCGTTCAACGAGCGTTATTCCTTTTATTGGGTATGGTTGAGCATCTTGAACAAAAAAAACGGTGGGCGCAATAGTTTAATTGTTGCTCTTGTGTTGGCGTTTATCCGTTAAGTATCAGTTCCAATACAAATTTGCTGCCAAAATACGCGAGCATCAAGGTGATAAAGCCACCAAAGGTCCATCTTGCGGCTGTTTGACTACGCCACCCAAGTTGATGCCGCCCCCATAGAAGAACCGCATAAATGCACCAGGCAAGGATGCTGAAAAAGGTTTTGTGGGCTAGATGTTGAGCGAAAATATCGTCGATGAAAATGACGCCGGTAATCAGCGACAGTGTCAGCAGCCCCATTCCAATCCATATCAATTCGAATAAAATTTGTTCCATGGTTTGTAGTGGCGGTAGGGCGCCTAGAACGCCACCGATGTGATGGTGCTTTAAATGCCGCTCCTGTAGCGCCAGTGCGGTTGCTTGAATGAATGCGATGGTCATCATGCTGTAGGCGAGAATTGACGTGAGTATATGGCTGAATAAACCGACGCTAATGCCAGTGGAAAGATCATTTGAGGGTGGCGCTAGATAAGCAACCAAAATGGAAGCCGCAGCCAGTGGGAATAGTGCTATTAGCAAGTTGCTGGTAGGGCGGCGCAGAATGCTCAGCAGGCTGATGGCGGCAACAAACCAGAAAATCAGCGAGGACACACGGAAAAAACTGGTGTCGAGTAATTGGTTGTCATAAAGGGTATGGATCGCGCTGTATGCATGAGCAGAGACGGCAGCGAGTCCTAGCAAAAGCAGAAGTGACCGCTTTGGTTGTCGCGAAATGTTGAGCAAATGGGCGGCTTGAAGTCCTGCAACTATCAAATAGAGGCTTATTGCTACGGTGTTGGCTATGGCGATCATTATCTTGGGAAACCAGGGTTACGCTGAGTGAGATGAAAACAATTCAATTTTTTTGCTGTAGCTGTTTGGGTTAGCCCGTCCAGCTCGGTTATACTTCAACAGTTTACGACTACTAAATCAACACATTGGCGTATCATATTCAAGATATCCGGAATTTTACGGGTTGAGGTTTCGTTTACCGACGGAACTGCTGATAAATCGGCAAGAAGAGATTATAGCAAAGACGCGCTCCTGTATTGACGTAACTCTATATTGATTAAGGTCGATATTGATTGAAACAGCCTAGAGATTAGCAAGCTTATGTTCGAAACCCTGACGGAACGTTTATCCCACTCCCTCAAAAGTATTACTGGCCAGGCTCGCCTGACTGAAGACAACATCAAAGATACGCTCCGAGAAGTCCGTATGGCCTTGTTGGAGGCGGATGTAGCGTTGCCGGTAGTGAAAGATTTTATTGAAACGGTCAGGCAGCGCGCTGTCGGGCAGGATGTCGGCAAGAGTCTCAATCCTGGTCAAATGTTCGTTAAAATCGTTAGTGACGAACTTGAGGCGATGATGGGTTCTTCCAACGAGACATTGAACCTGTCAACACAGCCTCCAGCGGTCATTCTTATGGCCGGTCTACAGGGGGCGGGTAAAACAACGTCCGTTGCCAAGCTTGCTCGATTCTTGAAAGAAAAAGAAAAGAAAAAGGTGATGGTGGTCAGTGCAGACGTTTATCGGCCTGCGGCAATCAAGCAGTTGGAGGTGTTGGCGGCGGAAGTCGACGCCGCTTTTTTCCCGTCAAGTGATGATCAAAAACCCATTGATATTGTCAATGCAGCGATTGTCGAGGCAAAAGTTCAGTTTGCCGACGTATTGATCGTCGATACCGCCGGTCGTTTGGCGATTGATGAAGAAATGATGACGGAGATCAAGCAGCTTCATGCGGCTATCAATCCAGTCGAGACTTTGTTCGTGGTAGATGCCATGACAGGGCAGGATGCGGCAAATACCGCTAAGGTTTTTAACGATGCCTTGCCGTTGACTGGTGTGATATTGACTAAGGCTGATGCAGATAGCCGCGGTGGTGCTGCGTTATCTGTTAGGCAGGTAACAGGTAAACCTATTAAGTTCATGGGTGTGGGTGAAAAAACCACGGCTCTGGATCCCTTCCATCCCGAACGAATTGCCTCTCGCATACTCGGCATGGGAGACATGCTGTCGCTGATAGAAGAAGCGGAGCACAAGCTGGACCGGAAGAAAGCAGAAAAGCTTGCGGCCAAGATCAAAAAAGGTAAGAAGTTTGACCTGGAAGATTTGCGCGACCAATTGCAGCAAATGCAAAGCATGGGCGGGATTGGTGACATGCTCGATAAACTCCCGGGTATGGGCAATATGGCGCAAATGGCTCAATCTCAAATTGATAATAATATGTTTACCCGTATGGAGGCCAGTATCAACTCGATGACGCCGGCAGAACGACACAACCCGGATATTCTTCACGGTTCGAGAAAGCGACGAATTACCACAGGCTCCGGCACCGAGATCCAAGACTTGAATCGTCTGATGAAACAGCACAAACAGATGGCCAAGATGATGAAAAAGATGAAAACTAAGGGTGGAATGGCCAACATGATGCGTGGCATGGGTGGAATGATGCCGCCAGGTGGTGGTTTTCCGGGAAGGTAGTTATTTTCACTGAATATCCGCTTTGCATCGTCTCTGTATAGAAAAACATCAACTATTGTGCCTGAGTCACTGAATTCGGGCCAAAAAGCGATTGAGATGGTTCCATACTGAAAGAATTTCCCGTAGAATACGCCGCCTTTCCGGGGTGTATGTTGCCTCGGGCCTGCGGCAGTAGTCGTGATAAAGGTTTGAAATTATTGAGTTTGGGCCATATTGGGCCAGCTTGTTTTTGAGTAATATTGTTTTGGGAAATATAGCGTAATGGTAACTATTCGTTTATCTCGCGGTGGCTCTAAGAAGCGCCCTTTTTACCACTTGAATGTTAGTGATAGCCGCACATCTCGCGATGGTCGTTTTATCGAGAGAGTGGGATTTTTCAACCCTATTGCAAGCGGTGCTGAAGAGCGTTTGCGTGTAGATCAAGCGCGTGTTGAGTATTGGGTTGGCCAAGGCGCACAGTTGTCTGATCGCGTAGCAAAATTGTTGTCAGAAATTAAAGTAGCGTAACTCGCTTTTTTTGGGGCGTGGGTGATGGTTGATTCATCCGAACTGGTTGTTGTCGGTAAGATAACGGCGGTGTATGGCGTAAAGGGGTGGGTCAAAATCCACTCCTTTACTGAACCTATGGAGAATATCCTGGGTTATCAGTCCCATTACCTCTCAAGTGGCAACAGCGGTGCAGGCGAAAGCTGGCAGCCGTTGGAGTTTGAACAGGTAAAACGGCATGGTAAGGGGTTAGTTGCTCTTATTGACGGCGTTTCTGACCGGGAAGTCGCACGACATTATTGTCAGCGCGATATTGCCATCCCAAAAGGTGAAATGCCTGAGCTCGATACCGATGATTTTTATTGGCGAGACCTGATCGGGTTAAAAGTTTTCACCATCAATACCGACGGGGAAAGTGATGCCGACAGTGGGCAGAGTGATCCTGAACCCGGTTTGTTGCTGGGTACGGTCCATCAGATGATGGAAACCGGTGCCAACGACGTATTGGTCGTGAAAAAGTGTAGCGGCAGTATCGATGACCGGGAGCGTTTAATTCCCTGGTTACCAGATCAAGTCGTTAAGCATGTTGATATGAACGCAGGTTTAATCCAGGTTGACTGGCCTGTTGATTTTTAGCGATGCCAGATTTGGTGAGCAGTCATGCAGATTGATGTGGTTACACTGTTTCCTGAAATGCTGGCAGCCGTAACCGATCACGGGATTACCGGCAGAGCCGTTAGACAGGGTTTAGTGACTGTAGATTGCTGGAATCCTCGCGATTTTACCGAGGATAAACACCGCACAGTGGATGATCGTCCCTATGGTGGTGGACCGGGAATGGTCATGAAAATAGAACCTTTGCAAAAAGCGATTGACGCAGCAAAGGGGAAAGATGATCGTGCAGCGAAAGTGATTTATCTGTCTCCACAGGGGCGAAAGCTTGATCAGGCTGGAGTTGAAGAACTCAGTGGCCGTGAGAAAATTATTTTGATCGCCGGTCGATACGAAGGTATTGACGAACGATTGATAGACATGGACGTAGATGAAGAGTGGTCTATAGGAGACTACGTACTTAGCGGCGGAGAATTAGCAGCTATGGTGATGATCGACGCGGTGGTGAGGCAATTACCCGGCGCATTAGGTCACGAACAGTCAGCGCAAGAAGATTCATTTGCTGAAGGTTTACTGGATTGTCCACATTTTACCCGGCCGGAGAGTTATCAGGGTCGACCAGTACCAGAGGTACTGCTGAGTGGGAATCACAAGAATATTCGTCGATGGCGCTTGAAACAAGCGTTGGGACGTACTTGGTTAAGGCGTCGCGAGCTGATTGAAAATCGCGAGCTAACAGCCGAAGAGACAGAGTTATTAGCAAGTTTCATCGCTGAATCGACATTCGATTAAGCGATGAAGTAAGCATTTTTGACCACTCGAATTAATCGTCTGGACCCATGTATGTGTTATTCGATACATATAAGTACAGAGTTACCACTAGCTGTGAAGCTAGGCAGCATTATTGAGGAGTAGATTATGAGCAGCAATAAAATTATCGCGGAAATCGAAGCGGAACAAATGACCAAGGAAATACCTGACTTTGGTCCCGGTGACACAGTCGTTGTCCAGGTTAAAGTGAAAGAAGGGACTCGCGAGCGTCTACAGGCCTTTGAAGGTGTTGTTATTGGTAAGCGTAACCGCTCTCTGAATTCAGCGTTTACCGTGCGTAAAATCTCTCACGGAATTGGTGTTGAGCGTACGTTCCAGACTTACAGTCCATTAGTCGATAGCATTGCAATTAAGCGTCGAGGCGATGTGCGCCAAGCCAAGCTATACTACTTACGTGAGCTGAGTGGTCGTGCTGCCCGTATCAAAGAAAAATTATCACGATAGTGTAGCTATTTGTCGGTTATCCGACGAAAGTAAAAAAGGCAGCCATTGGCTGCCTTTTTTATGCGTGTCACAATGGCCGATGTCGAGCAAATGATAGTTGCAGGGTTTAAGTCATTATGGGAAAACAGGATAACAGTAACCCTCTCATTGATACTTTTCTCGATTCGATATGGATGGAGCGAGGACTAAGCGAGAATACACTGTCCTCATACCGACAGGATTTGGTGCAATTCAGCCAGTGGTTGCTGGGTCAGCAGACGATGATTCTGTCAGTAAAAAAATATGACGTGGAAGCATATCTTGCGTTTCGCTTGCAGCGAAAAATATCCGCCCGCTCAACAGCCAGACTGCTGTCGTGTTTGCGGGGTTTTTATCAATATCAGCTGCGAGAATCGAGAATATCGCTAGACCCGACACTCGACATTGATAGTCCAAAAATGGGTCGGCCACTACCGAAGTCTCTTAGTGAGCAGG
>CAYNZI010000159.1:5250-6225 GCA_964401565.1 uncultured Spongiibacteraceae bacterium | reverse complement strand
AAGAGTTGAATTCATTGTCGCATGGTAACTAGCAGCCAAAGCTCTGGCAACTGAGAGACCGTGACTAGCGTCTTTCGTCGTATCGATGGCTCCTTCTTTTGCAAGAAAGTGCATTTCGAATGTTCTGTTCATGTGTGATGGAATATACTGTTTTCGGTCGACACAATACGACAATTCCCCGAGTAATAGTGAGAATTTAGTGACAAATAGACAAGATTTGGCCAGTTGGGCGCAATTGGAAAGTCTGGCTCGGCAAGAGCCATTGCAACTGAAGGCACTGTTTAAGGCTGATGATCAGCGATTTCAACATTACTCCATCAATGCATGTGGGATGCTGTTTGATTATTCAAAACAATTGCTGAGTGATGAGGTCAGGGGAGCATTGCTGTCGTTGGCGGAAGAGTGTGATGTGGCGACTTGGCGGCAGGCGATGTTTTCCGGCGAAGTGATCAATAAGACCGAAAATCGCGCCGTTCTACATACCGCGTTGCGCAGTTCTTTTGCTGGAGATGATTCAAATCAGCGGGAAGTCAGTGCCGAATTAGAACATGTACAGGTCTTCTCGGAAGCAATTCGCGCCGGTGAGATGAAAGGCGGGTCGGGTAAAGTATTTACCGATGTGGTGTGCCTCGGTGTGGGTGGATCAAGCTTGGGGCCACAAATGGTAACGGAGGCGCTGTCCGGAGTGGATAGCGGGCCCCTACAGTTACACTATGTTTCCAGTGTTGATGCAGTGCCATTGGTCAATCTGTTAGGTCGTCTTAATGCTGACAGCACGCTGTTCGTCATTTCCTCAAAGACATTTACAACATCAGAGACAATGCTCAACGCAAATACTGCCAAGAGCTGGTTTCTTGAAAACGCTTCTGATGAGGCGGTTGATCTTCATTTTGTCGCCGTGACCAGTTCAGTAGCAAGGGCGACAAATTTTGGTATTGCCGAAGCAAACTGTTTCAAAATGTGGGTGCGACGAAC
>CAYNZI010000159.1:0-5240 GCA_964401565.1 uncultured Spongiibacteraceae bacterium | reverse complement strand
GGGCTTTGATGTGTTTCAAAAATTGCTCGATGGGGCATCGGCGATGGACCAGCATTTTCTCAATGCACCGCTATCCGAAAATATTCCGGTGATGATGGCTTTGGTCGGTGTTTGGAATACCACATTCCTTAATATGGATACACTGGCAGTGCTACCTTACGACCAAAATTTGCATGTATTGCCCTCTTATCTCCAGCAGGCGGAAATGGAGAGCAATGGCAAATCGGTGAACTGGAATGGCGAACCAATAAATTATCCCACGTGCCCGATCGTTTGGGGGCAAACGGGAATCAACGGCCAGCATGCTTTTTATCAATTACTCCACCAGGGCACTCATTGCGTGCCGACAGACTTTATTGGCTCAGTGCATAGTAGTAGCGACGCATGCGAACATCATGAAACACTGCTGGCCAATTTTTTTGCTCAACCTCGAGCGCTAATGAACGGGGTGACCCTTGATGAGGTGGAAAGGGATTTGGCGATAAAAGGTCTCGATACCGAACAGGTTTCAGCGTTGGCAAAACACAAGGTGCATGCCGGTAATCGACCTTCAAGCAGTATTCTTATAAATCGCCTGGACGCTTTTCACTTAGGGGCGTTGATAGCATTGTATGAGCACAAAATTTTCACCCAGGGCATTCTTTGGCAAGTACATTCCTTTGACCAGTGGGGCGTAGAGTTGGGGAAGGCGTTGGCCAGCAGTGTACTGGAAAGTGTTCTTTCTGATACGGAGGTGAACGACTACGACGAGTCTACCAATGGCTTGATCAATTATTACAAATCATGCCGTTAACCGTAGCTTACGAGTGTTTTTTGTATCGATGCTTTGCGTTCCAGTAGTACAAATGAATAAAAATTTAGGTGTAGTCATGCATGATTAGTTTTATTGTACCGATCCAATGCTAAGTCAGGAGATTGCGATGAATAGAACGCAGGATATAGTAAACCCCGCCATTATGGGTGACGAAAAATCGATGTACGAGCTCTTTCGTCATTTGCGTGAAAATGATCCGGTGAGCCTGTTCGAACATCCGGACTTCAGACCGTTTTGGGTGATGACTAAACATGAAGATATTAAATACATTAGTCAGAATAACGATAAGTTTATCAATAATCCTCGGACGGTTATTATACAGGAAGCTTTTGAAAAGGCGTTGATGGAAAAGTTTGGCACGCCCAATGGTTTTGAAACCTTGATCCATATGGATAATCCGAAACATCGTAAGCTGCGCAATGTAACTCGCGATTGGTTTAAACCCACGCCTATTGCCAATCTCACGCCGATGGTAGGGGAAACTGCCAAAGAATTCGTCGATAAGATGGAGGCGATGGGCGGTCAATGTGATTTTGTTAAAGATATCGCCATGCTCTTCCCGCTGAGAATCATTATGTCGATACTCGGAGTAGCGCCAGAAGAGGAGGGGATGATGCTGAAATTGACTCAGGAATTGTTCGGTGGTCAAGACCCTAATCTCAGTCGTGGTGACGAAAGTGATGATGGCCTGGGTGTGATCATGGATTTCTTCAATTACTTTACCGGCGTTGTGGAAGAGTGTAAAAAGAATCCTCGCGATGATTTGGCCACGATATTGGCGAATGCACTGGTTGACGGGGAGCCGATGGAGGCGTTGGAGCAAATTAGCTATTTCACGATTACCGCTACCGCGGGTCACGACACTACGTCGGCGACAATCAGTGGCGGTATGAAGGCGTTGATGGAATTTCCCGATCAGTTCAAGAAATTGCAAAACAATCCTGATCTCTGTAAGAGTGCTGCGAAAGAAATGATTCGTTGGACTTCACCTGTTCGCCACATGATGCGCACGGCGACAGAGGATGCACAATTCCAGGGTCAAACGATTAAGGCGGGAGACAGCATGGCGCTTTGGTATCCCAGCGCTAATCGCGATGAAGAGGCTATCAACAATCCCAATGCTTTTGATGTGGAGCGAGACAATCGCAATCAGTTGGCGTTTGGTTATGGCGGTCACATGTGTCTGGGCCAACATTTGGCCGTGCTTGAAACCGAGGTATTTTTCCGGGAATTGTTATCGCGTCTAGACTGGATAGAATTTGATGGTGATCCGCAGTGGGTGCAGGCAATTTTTGTTGGCGGTTTAAAATCGATGCCGGTTCGCTACGCTTTTAAATAGTAATAGACGCCCATAAAAAAGCCCGGTTCAGTTAACTGAATCGGGCTTTTTTGATCAAATTACTGTTGCTGAATCTGCGTAAAGCTGACTCAGCAAACAGAATTAGACCGAGTAGTACATTTCAAACTCAACAGGGTGAGTTGTCATGTTCAGTTTTTCTACTTCTTCACTCTTAAGCGCGATATAGGCGTCGATCATATCATCGTCCATTACGCCGCCAGCAGTCAAGAATGCGCGATCCGCATCGAGAGCTGCAAGCGCTTGTTCCAGACTTGAGGCAACTGTGGGTATTTCTGCTGCTTCTTCCGCAGGCAGGTCATACAAATCTTTATCAGCAGCATCGCCAGGGTGAATCTTGTTCTGGATTCCATCAAGGCCTGCCATCAACATACTGGCGAACATTAAGTATGGGTTTGCCGTAGGATCACCAAAACGAACTTCGATACGACGCGCCTTTGGATTTGGAACAAAAGGAATTCGAATAGATGCTGAGCGGTTGCGAGCAGAATATGCCAGCATGACGGGTGCTTCAAAACCGGGAACCAAACGCTTGTAAGAGTTGGTAGAGGCGTTGGCAAAAGCGTTGAGTGCGCGAGCGTGCTTGATGATACCGCCAATGTAATAGAGAGCAGTTTCAGACAGGCCGCCATATACGTCGCCAGCCATGATGTTAGTGCCATCTTTGCTCAAAGATTGGTGTACGTGCATGCCGGAACCGTTGTCGCCAACTAATGGTTTAGGCATAAAGGTCGCTGTTTTGCCGTAGGCGTGAGCGACGTTGTGTACGCAGTATTTGAAGATCTGGATTTCATCCGCTTTCTTAACAGCCGTGTTAGGGCCAACGCCAATTTCACACTGACCAGCCGTTCCAACTTCGTGGTGGTGCACTTCAATATCGAGACCCATAGCTTCCATGGCATTACACATAGCGCCGCGCAAGTCATGAAGGGAGTCGACTGGTGGTACAGGGAAGTATCCGCCTTTTACGCCAGGTCGGTGACCGGTGTTACCGTCAGCATAGCTGCGGTTAGACGACCAGGCTGCTTCTTCAGAATTAATTTCGTAGCTAGCGCCGCTTATGTCCACGTTCCATTTGACGTCGTCAAATACGAAGAATTCTGGCTCGGGACCGAACAGGCAGCTGTCGGCGATACCGGTAGATCTCATATAACCTTCGGCGCGTTCGGCAATAGAGCGAGGATCGCGGCTGTAGCCTTGCATAGTTGTAGGTTCAACGATGTCACAGCGAAGATTCATCGTTGTGTCGTCGGTAAACGGATCGATAACAGCGGTTGAATCATCAGGCATTAAAATCATGTCGGATTCGTTGATACCTTTCCAGCCAGCTATGGATGAGCCGTCAAACATTTTGCCATCTTCAAAAAAACCTTCGTCAATTTCCTTTACAGGAATAGTAAGGTGCTGTTCCTTACCCTTAGTGTCGGTGAAACGTAAATCGACCCATTTCACATCGTTTTCTTTGATCATATTCAGGGTGTTCTCTGACATTCTCGACTCCTTGGTAGTGAGTTATTTAGTAAATTGTTAAAAGTTGAATGCAATTTGCGAATTCTTGTTGAGTTGGTGCCCGTAAGCCTAATACGCGATATCGTTACAATAGTCTCCTGACACACTGGATTTCGCTAAAGCACGGTTTCGCAATTCCAATGAATAAGTACAAAGCAATTTATATGCCAGCTAAACACTAAAGCTAAGTCACTGAATTAGTTACGTTTTGGAGCGGGTGCAGGATCAAATCAAATCGACCGCGCACCACAATGGCCCCGAGTGATCTAAAGTGGTGCGCCGGACACCTAAAAGCGACCTAGTGTAAACCATTATGGGGCGCTTAGAAACTACTGAGATACCAATACGCTTGCCGGTAGTGCTGGTTGTTCCTCGCTTTCAGTGTCGGTCCAGACGAGTATAATGCGCTTGCTTTTGGCGTCGGGCGTTCGGCGTTTGGTATCAGGCGAAACCATTTTAGGCGGCACCGCAATACGGAGTTCTATTTTTACATGCAATTTATCGTTAAATTCTTTCCCGAAATAACCATTAAGAGTAAGCCTGTGCGCAAGCAGTTTGTGAAGCAGCTGCGAAATAATCTTCGGGCTTTGTTGAAGGCCGTGAATAGTTCGGTAGTGGTTGAGAATGATTGGGACAAGATAATTGTTAACACCCATGCGGCGGATGAGCAGCAATGTTTGCAGATGATTGAGGTTTTATCGTGCACACCGGGCATTGCTCATTTTCTTGATGTCATGGAGTACCCTTTCGTCGACATGCATCAAGCCTTCGAAAAAACCATGCAGCTGTGGGGTGATCGTTTAGCGGAAAAGACGTTTGTGGTTCGTTGCAAGCGCGTGGGCAAGCATGATTTCAGCTCCCATCAACTAGAGCAATATATTGGTGGCGGGCTCAATCAGCATTGCGAGTCGGCGGGAGTAGATTTACACAACCCCGACATCACGGTTCGGTTGGAAATCAGGGACGACTGTTTGTATATTATCAATCGCCGCTATGAGGGTCTTGGCGGGTTCCCTATGGGTAGTTTGGATGCGGTGGTAAGTCTGATTTCAGGCGGTTTCGATTCCACAGTATCAACTTATATGACAATGAAGCGCGGTATGCGTACTCATTTTTGCTTTTTCAATCTGGGCGGTCGCGACCACGAGGTGGGCGTTAAGGAAGTGGCGCTCTATTTGTGGATGAAATATGGCGCATCGTCTCGGGTGAAATTTGTGTCAGTACCGTTCGAAGGCGTGGTTTCGGAGATATTGAAAAATGTTGATGATTCACAAATGGGCGTGATTTTGAAAAGAATGATGTTGAGGGCAGGGACCGAAGTTGCCAAGAATCTGAATGTTCAAGCCCTGGTAACAGGGGAGGCTGTTGCGCAGGTGTCTAGCCAAACGCTGACCAACTTGTCGGTGATTGATTCTGTCACCGATATCTTGGTGTTACGCCCACTGATAGTTTCCGACAAAGAAGATATTATCCGCACCGCCAGGAAAATTGGCACCGAGGAATTTGCAGCAGTTATGCCCGAATACTGTGGTGTTTTTACTGAGACGGCGACCACCGAGA
>CAYNZI010000158.1:0-6233 GCA_964401565.1 uncultured Spongiibacteraceae bacterium | reverse complement strand
TCTGGAGGGAATCCCGGAGGGGCCTGCACCATGGAGCGGCAGTACTCGACGCAGTCATCGGCGCTTACAACTCGATATCCACTAACGAAAATTTCCCCAACAATAAAAAAGCCCTTGTCTAAACTTCTACATCCAGAAAAGGGCTTTGTCATTGTTCAACAAATAAATTTTCTCACTTCAGGTTTCAACAAATAGCCATAACCTCTATTTCGCCCGTAAAGATTTTTAACACTTTTTTAACTAACACGACGCCTGGCAAAACCCAAACCGACAAGACCCAGGGCAAACGTTCTCACACCGCTGACTGCCGGAACGCAAAAACAAGACCACCAATCACTAGCCACGCAAAGCTGAGCCACCAGGCAAGCGGGCTAATGTTTAACAAAGTCATCATCACCACCAACCCCGCCAAGACACCAACACCAGCACAGAGCGGCAGCAGCTTGGCTCTGAATGGACGAACCATATCAGGTTGAGTGAAACGTAAGCGCCAGGCAGCAAAACACACAATCGCAAATAACAGTGCAAACATCTGACTAGCGGCACCTGCCACCTCCGAAATCGGCAAAATCATTACAATGGCCAAAACAATAGCTCCGCTAGCTAAGGCGGCTTTATGAGGGCTATTATGCCGCGGATGAATATCGGCGAGCACGCTCGGCAAATCTCCTGCCCTACCCAGCGCAAAAGTAACTCTCACGGCGCTATACGTCGCGGCGATCATTGCACTGGCAGTACTGGCTATTCCGGCAACATAAAAAATAACATCGCCGTAGGGCAGCAACTGCCTTGCTGTTGTAGCCATACCAAGCTCACCCAAATCACCCAAGTATTGCCAGGAAGGCTGGCCGTCGGGGCCGGTCACGGCAACAATGAGGATTACCGCTATCAGTAAGTAGAGTGACACCGAGATAACAATACTGGCATAGATCGCCAATGGTATATTTTTTTCCGGCTGGTGCATCTCTTCACCGGTTCGCGTTATCACTTCAAAACCTTCAAAAGCGACGAAGATAACGGCCATTGCCATCAGCACTCCCTTCGCGCCATTGGGTGCAAAGGGAGTTAACCCACCAACCGCCTCCTCAGAACTCGAGAGAATCACCAGTCCACCCACCACCAGCGCACACAACAGCAGGACCTTGATCACCGTCACGCTATTTTCAACGATCCCCAAATCGCGAATACCCCGATACTGCAAGTAAGTGATAGCAACCGTAACGAGAACAGCAAACACCTGTACATAGTCACCACTGATCGCCACCCCCAACCGCTGCAACAGCGCGACAAAAAAGGTGCCAAAACCCAATGCATACAGCGCTGAAACAACCGCATTCGCATAGACACCAATCCAGCCAACAGCAAATCCCACCGGCTTACCCAGCGCCGTTTTGACCCAAAAATACGACCCTCCTGCCCGCGGCATAGCACTACCCAGCTCGGCGTAGCAACTGCCAATCGCCAACGCAACCAGCGCATTGAGAAAAAACGCCAGAATGACAGCGGGGCCTGCGTAACCTGCAGCAATTCCAGACAATACAAAAATGCCAGCCCCAACCATTGCACCAACACCGAGCATGGTTGCGGTGAAAGGACCGATAGTTTTCTGGAGATGAATTTCTTTCATGCAATCACACTGTTTTTTTGTCGATAAGTTAACAGGATACTCTAAACCCGTGTCCCCACAATTGATTTGAATTTGATTTATTGCAACTGGATTTTCTCACAACAACCGAGCGTCTTTACAAACCGCTAAGTATCCGGAAATTTTATTGGCGACAGAGAACTCGGAAAACCACTCCCCTCAAATATCCCACTGCCCAGACTCCGCTTCTGCAACTGCGGCCCGGAAGGCTGGCAGGCAATAAATGAAAAGTGCAGCAGCCGACGGATAAAAAAGCGCCGTTACCGTCGCGATCGAATAATGTATTGCGCTATCATCCTGGTAAACAAAGTCCGTAAAAGCGGCAAGAACACTAGTACCCACAGCCATCCCAACGATCGAGGTGACCAGAATATACAGCGCCGTTGTCTGCCCTCGCATCTCGTTGGGCGTGATCACTTGAAAGGACATCGCCATCACACCCAAATACGTCGCGGCCAGAGTCGTTGACGGCACCAACAGGATAAAGGTTAGTGTAGGGTTGCCCGCGAGTGGTGCAAGTACGCCCGGCACGATAGTCGCAAGAGAGGTAATAATAATGGCCCGAACATAGGCATCTTTGTGACCTCGTTTTTGCAGCTGTCCAACGATCCACGGACCACACAGCACACCAACCATCCCCGCTACGATATAAATAGTCCCATAGATTCCACCGGCTTCAGTTTTAGACAGTCCATAGTTACGGTGCAGCATCTCCGGGTACCAATTGGTCGCCCCAGTACCCGCCATCGCCAGCAAAGACGACCCAATAAAGAGTGATAAATACACCCTGCGTCGACGCCAAATAAAACGAGCGACAACCCCCACCGGAAGACTTTTTCCAACATGGTCGTCGCCAGCTCTTGAAACAGCAGCCCGCGCCAAACCTTTACGTGTTGGCTCAGCAATCGTCGAAAGCAAAGCAGCAACGAGAATTCCCGGTATGCCTATCGTAACGAAAGTTGCCTGCCACGCTTTCAGGTGACCAACGAGCGGAAGATCTATACCACCCAGCCCATCATAGTAATCCAGTAATGCACCACCAAGGATCATCGCAACCCCGCCCCCCACCATCACTCCGGTTTTATACACGGCCATGGCATATCCCACACGCTGAGGACGGAAGCTATCGAGAATCAACGAGTATGCGGGCGGAGAAAGTCCCGCCTCACCCGCTCCCACTCCCATGCGCGCAAGAACTAGCTGCGGGAAGGTCTGAGCTAGCCCGCAGGCACTGGTTAGCACACTCCAAAACAACACCGAGCTTGCAATAATAGAGCGCCGGGAAACCCGATCGGCGAGACGACCCAAAGGCAGAGAAACAACACAAAAAAGCAACGCAAAGGCAGCTCCCTGTAGCAAGCTGAACTCGAAATCAGAGATTCCAAACTCGGCGCGTATCGGCCCAACCATTAACGACAGTATCTGACGGTCGACGAAGGAGAGCACGTACGCCGTAAAGAGCAGCGAGAGCGAATAGATCGCGGCACCATTCGATGGATATACATCGTCAGAAACAGACGGCAAGAGCGACTGTGCTACTGTATCTAATTCTTCGCTTACCGGTTGATCGACTCTCGACATATGACGTTTTCTCCCCCCGAGACAGTCGATACTCTACAGACAAATAGATTTCATTGAAAGGAACCACACTTCGCGAATATTTCGATAAACACCTGACATAAAAAAAGGCGAATCATATGATTCGCCTTTAACCCGATGCTGGAAAAACAGATTGAAACGTCCCGAAAGACGAAACAAAAAGTTAACTAGGGCAAGAAACTCTTACCCATCAAGTAGCTGTCAACTTCACGCGCAGCACGACGACCTTCATCAATCGCCCATACAATTAAACTCTGACCACGACGACCATCACCCGCGGCAAAAATGCCCGGCTTACTAGTAGCGAACTGGTCGTACTGTGCAAGAATATTAGAGCGAGGATCTTTTTCAATCCCGAACTGATCAACCAACGATCCTTCTGGCCCCATAAAACCCATCGCCAACAGCACTATATCCGCAGGGTGCACTTTCTCACTGCCGGCAACTTCTTTAGGAATCATCTGTCCTTCCGGGGTACGTGCCCATTCGATATCAACAGTATGTACCGCCGTCACGTTACCGTTTTTATCGCCTTCAATTTTTGTTGTCTGCACCAGATAATCGCGGGGATCTTTACCCTGCACAGCAATGGACTCTTCCTGTCCATAATCAATCAGCAGACGTTTAGGCCACTGCGGCCAAGGATTATTAGGCTGCCTTGACGTTGGCGGCTGAGGCATGATTTCAAGCTGGATTACATTTTTACAGTGATGCCGCAAAGAAGTACCCACGCAATCGGTACCCGTATCACCGCCACCAATCACAATAACGTTTTTGCCTTCGGCGTTAATGTAGTTACCGTCTTTATGCTCACTATCTAACAGGCTTTTAGTATTGGCCCGAAGAAAATCCATAGCGAAATGAATACCCTTTAACTCACGGCCCGGTGCCTGTAAATCGCGTGGCACCGTAGCACCAACACATAATACAACCGCATCAAAATCCCGTTCAATTTGCTCAGCGGAAATAGTTTTACCCACTTCAGTATTGGTAACAAAAACCACACCTTCGTCGGCAAGCAAATCAACTCGACGTTGAACAATTTCTTTTTGCAGTTTCATATTAGGAATACCGTACATCAACAAACCGCCAATACGATCCGCACGTTCATAAACGGTTACCCTATGCCCAGCCTTATTCAGCTGTGCAGCTGCAGCCAAGCCTGATGGCCCTGAGCCAATAACCGCGACAGTTTTCCCACTGCGAGACGCAGGCGGTTGTGCGACAACCCAACCCTCTTCAAAACCGCGATCAATAATGGCAACTTCATGGAGTTTGATAGTGACCGGGTCGGCATTGATACCCAGCACACAGGCGCCTTCGCAAGGAGCAGGACAAACTCGACCGGTAAATTCAGGGAAGTTATTCGTTTTGTGCAATAACTTCAATGCATCTTCCCAGCGGCCTCGATAAATCAAATCATTCCATTCAGGAATCAAATTATTTACTGGGCAACCAGCAACTGCAGGTGCATATTCTGATTTTGCCGATTGGCAAAAAGGCACACCACAATCCATGCAACGAGAGGCCTGCTTTTCAATCTCAGCAGTTTCCATATGTTCGTGAACTTCTAGCCAATCGCTCAATCGCTCAGAGGGATCACGATCTTCTGGCAAAGCCCTCTCTACCTTCATAAATCCGGTTGGGTTACCCATAGTACTATCTCCTATTCAGCTCAGACTTTTTGAGCCGCCAGATGTTCAAGATGCATGTCGAAAGCTTCAACTGCAACATCGTATTCAGTTTCAAACTTACCTGTGCTACGCGCCTGATTCATGTAACCCTGCATTTGCTTGTAATCCACAGGCATCACTTTCACGAATCTCGTCAGCGCACCACTCCAATCAGCCAACAACGCTTCAGCCACATCTGATTGAGTCGTTTCTTTATGTTCGCTAATCAGCGATTTCAAGTGAGCGATATCTTCAGCACTTTCGACCGGCTCAAGCTCTACCATCTCCATGTTGCACTTACTGGCAAAGTCCTTTCCATCGTCCAACACATAAGCCACACCGCCGGACATACCGGCAGCGAAATTACGACCTGTCTGGCCAAGAATGACCGCTGTACCACCTGTCATATATTCACACCCGTGATCACCAACGCCTTCAACAACGGCAGTAGCTCCAGAATTGCGAACACAAAAACGCTCACCAGCCACACCGCGAATAAACGCTTTACCAGCGGTAGCGCCAAAGAGTGCGACGTTACCAATCAGAATATTTTTGCTGGCCTCGAAGGTTGCTTCTTTAGCCGGATAAACAACAAGGTTGGCGCCCGATAAACCCTTACCAAAATAGTCATTAGCGTCACCTTCAAGCTCAAAGCGAAGCCCATTGGCAGAAAAACAGCCAAAGCTCTGACCCGCAGATCCATTGAACTTAGCCCTGATGGTATTTTCGGGTAGCCCATCAGCATGATATTTTTTTGATATTTCATTGGAGAGCATCGCACCAATCGTGCGATCGGTATTAGTAACCGGATACTCAAGATTGACAGGCGTTTGATTTTCCACCGCGTCTTTCGCATCAATCATCATTTTTCGATCGAGAATATCGTCAATCAAATGCTTTTGCTGACTTGAGCAATACAGCGTTTCACCTTCGGCATTTTCCTCTTTGAATAACAGAGGACTTAGATCGACACTTTTGTATTTCCAATGATCAACATTGTCGAGAAGCTTCAAGCTCTGGGTTTGCCCGACCATTTCATTGATCGTTCTATAGCCCAATTCAGCCATAATTTCGCGGAGGCCCTGCGCCATCATGGTAAAGAAGTTAACCACTATATCGGCCTCACCGGCGAAGCGACCACGCAATTCTTTATCCTGAGTGGCAATGCCGACTGGGCAGGTATTCAAATGGCACTTACGCATCATGATACAACCCTGAACAACTAACGCTGCCGTAGCAACACCCCACTCTTCCGCACCTAACAGGGTTGCAACAGCCAAATCCCGAGGTGTTTTCAATTGACCGTCAGTTTGTAC
>CAYNZI010000157.1:0-6237 GCA_964401565.1 uncultured Spongiibacteraceae bacterium | reverse complement strand
CCCAACAGTGGAGCTGCCGATGGCAAAAACAAGGCTACCAAAATCAACAATACCAGTGGAAAGCAAATTTTCTCAGCTTTGGATACCGGACGCAGCTGGACCATTTCAATCTGACGTTCTTTCTCAGTGGTCAAGGCCCTCATTATTGGCGGCTGAATCATTGGCACCAGCGCCATATACGAGTAGGCCGCTACCGCAATCGCCCCCAACAGGTCTGGCGCTAAGATACTCGCTACATAGATAGCTGTTGGCCCGTCTGCACCACCGATAATACCGATAGCCGCTGCATCGGCAAGGCTAAAATCCATGACACCCAAGGCTGTCAAACCAACAGCACCCAGCACCGTAGCGAATATCCCAAACTGCGCAGCAGCGCCAAGGAATAACGTTTTTGGGTTCGCCAGCAAGGGCCCAAAATCAGTCATTGCCCCCACACCCATAAAAATGATCAGCGGAGCGGCGCCACTGGCAATAGCGACGGTGTAAAAATTGTATAACATGCCATTCATAAATCCATTATCTGAAGCCACCTGCACCGCGGCAACGTGCGCAGATGCAGTAGACGATTCATACGCATGATAAATGTCTTTGCCAGTCTCCCAGTTCGCCAGCTTTAATACATCGGCAAGCTCATTCAAAATAACCGGATCAGCTGAATAGATTGCATTTTCGACCCCCGAAAAAGCCAAACCAGCCCCAGGTATGTTGGCTAAAATGCCGCCAAAACCTATTGGCACCAGCAACAGCGGCTCAAAGCCACGATTAATGGCCAGATACAATAACAGCAAACCAACCAAGATCATGACCAACTGACCAGGGGCCATTTGGTAGATACCAGAGTCGTACCACAGCGCTAATAGCTTATCCATGTACCGGGCTCCGCTAGGCGATCGTTATCAGAATATCGCCAACGGCGACAGAGTCACCCTCTTTGACAGCGACCGAACCAACTGTTCCGGACATCGTCGCACGGACTTCAGTTTCCATTTTCATCGCCTCAAGCACGATAATCATGTCACCCTGCTGAACATGGTCACCTGCCACAACATTTACCTTGAAAATATTACCTGCCAACGGCGCCAGCAAAGGCTCCCCGACCTCAGCAACCGGTGAACCCGATAGCCCTGCGCCGGTGACCGGCGTCGATACCGGTAAAATATTGGAAACATCCCCGCCTTCGGAAACCTGGACGACATAACTATTACCACCGACAGCAACGGTATACATCTCGGGGGCCCCAGCAACGGCTTTTGCGGGGCTATCTGTGGTGTCGTTAGCTGTAGGTACTGGTTCAAAAGCATCCGGATTGTCCCGGTTCTTTAAGAATTTCAAGCCTATTTCCGGAAACAAGGCGTAAGTCAGCACATCATCTATTTCATTCTCGCCGACGGCCAATCTTATCCCCTTCTCTTTGGCCACAGACTGCAGCTCACGAGTCAGGGTATCTACTTCTGCCACCAGTAAATCTGCCGGACGACAAGTAATGGCCTCCGCACCGTTGAGAACACGAGCTTGTAGCTCTGCATTCACCGGCGCTGGTGTTGCGCCATATTCACCTTTAAGTACACCGGCCGTCTCTTTGGAAATCGACTTATAGCGTTCGCCAAACATAATATTCATCACCGCCTGTGTCCCGACAATCTGCGATGTTGGTGTCACCAACGGAATAAAGCCCAAATCTTCGCGCACCTTTGGGATTTCCTCCAGCACAGCGTCAAGCTTGTCAGCCGCACCCTGATCTCTAAGCTGGCTTTCCATATTGGTCAACATTCCGCCGGGAACCTGAGCTACCAAAATTCTCGAATCAACTCCGCGCAAAGACCCTTCAAATTTCGCATATTTTTTTCGCACTTCACGAAAATAAGCGGCAATTTCTTCCAGCAGTATTATATTCAGACCGGTGTCGCGATCAGTATCTTGTAACATTGCCACAACCGACTCTGTGGCAGAGTGACCATACGTCATACTCATTGACGAAATTGACGTGTCAACGTTATCAATACCCGCTTCTATCGCCTTCAACGCTGTGGCCGTTGATAATCCAGTCGTTGCATGACATTGCATATGAATGGGAATACTGAGTTCTTTTTTCAAGCGACTAACCAACTCAAAAGCGACATATGGCTTTAACAACCCCGCCATATCTTTAATGGCAATCGAATCAGCACCCATAGACTCAATATTCTTGGACATTTCTACCCACAAATCGATGTTGTGCACAGGACTCAGTGTATATGAGATTGTCCCTTGGGCATGCTTACCAGCCTTACGTACCGCCTTAATGGCAGTTTCAAGATTGCGAGGATCATTCATTGCATCAAAGACCCGAAACACATCGACGCCATTTACCGCCGCGCGCTCAACAAACCGCTCCACAACGTCATCTGCATAATGGCGATAACCGAGGATATTTTGTCCTCGAAACAGCATTTGTTGAGGCGTATTTGGCATCGCTTTCTTGAGCTCGCGAAGACGCTCCCAAGGGTCTTCCCCCAAATACCGAATACATGCATCAAAGGTGGCACCACCCCAGGACTCCAACGACCAAAAGCCCACCTGATCCAGCTTTTCAGCAATCGGCAACATGTCGTCCAATCGCATACGTGTTGCAAACAGGGATTGATGGGCATCGCGCAAGACGACATCTGTTATACCTAAGGGTTTTTTAATTTCGCTCATTGCCAAGACCTTAATAAAGACGTGTTGTTCACGCACCTGTGATGGTTATGTAATATCCGCCTGCTACTTGTGGCGCGAACGGTACTTATGAATGGCGGCACCAATGACAGCGATCAGCTGTTCATCCTTTTCCGCTGCGAGCTGCCGAGGCACTGGTGTGGCTGGCAATGGCTCCGGTTTAACAAAACGCTGCACCAATGCAGACATGACCTTTGTCGCAACGATAAGCAGTGCCAAAAAAGTGAATACAGTACCCATGCCATAGAGCATTAATTCGATACCCTGTTGCATCAACTCATTCTGCATTACTCTCCCTCAATTAAACGCATTATTGGCGACTCATGATCGCTGTCAATCGCCAAAATAAAGCGGCCAATTTACAGGGATTCTCTTCTATAGGCAACAAAAAAACCTGCCAACGGGAAATGTAAAAAAACTACAAACTCTTTATAATCAGTAGCTTATAACCCTAACCCCAACCCTCTAATAAGCAGAAAAGCCGTCGGCAAATAAATGCTTGCCAGACTGAATTATGGTGTTATAGTTATGCATAACACCATTACAGAAATTATCACTAGCCGTATTATTTGCACGCCAGGTCATCCATGAAGATAAATTCAGCCGCAGCCGTTATAACCACCCTGTTACTCGGCACCTTAATACTCGTCAATCTCGCTATCGCAGACATAGTCACAAAAACCGTGCCACTGGACGATGTAAAAAGAATCCAACTGTTCGGAGAACATGAGCTCTATTTCACCCAAGGTGATGACGAATTTGTCAAAGTCACAGCAACACGCAAATTGCTGCCAAAAATAGTCGCTGAAATTCACGGTGACACATTGATCCTTAAATCAGAAAATTCCGGATGGAACTTGTTTAACTTCGATTCCCATGCTCGCTTTGATGTACAGCTAAAAGATATTCGCTCGATGCACTTAATGGGATCCGGTTATGTTGAAGTGGCCGATCTCACTATCGATGACCTTTCGATTAAACGCAGCGGCTCCGGCGACCTGCTCTTCGCAAAAATTAACGCTGAGCGTGTGAAAATTGAAGTTTCTGGGTCCGGTGACATTAATGGAACGTCGCTGAATGCCGCTGATCTCGATTTACACGTCAGCGGTTCGGCTGAAATTCGAGTGGAGCAATTGCTTGTCGACAACACGATTGATAGCAACATCGCAGGGTCTGGCACCGTTAGCGTGGATGAACTCGCCGCCGACAAACTAGAAGTGGATATTGCCGGGTCCGGGGAATTTGTTGTCGACGGTAAGGGCAAGGTCAGACACCAAGAAATCAACATTACCAGGTCGGGGGGGTTCATGGGGGCACGCCTTATCAGTGAAACCGCAAGGCTTGATATAGCAGGGTCAGGCAATGCTGACATTCACGTCAATGACGAATTGTCAGTCGACCTGACCGGCAGCTCTGATGTGAATGTTAGCGGCAACCCAACTATTGATTCAAATATTTCAGGTTCAGGCGAAATTCGTTTGAACCCTTCTCACTAGGCCATTTTATGTCCACGCAAGAGCACTGGAACGACGATCAACCCATCTACCGACAGCTTCGTGAAAAAGTCATAGCGCTGATTATGGAAGGCGTTTTTGCCGAGGGAGAAGCCGTGCCATCAGTGCGACAAATCTCCATTGATTTCAGCATCAATCATTTAACGGTATCAAAGGCCTATCAACAACTTGTTGATGAAGATCTTCTGTTTAAAAAACGAGGTATCGGAATGTTTGTCAGTGACGGAGCCCAAAAAAAGTTAATCTCCAAAGAACGCAATAAATTTCTCCAGCTGGAATTACCGGTGATGATACAGCGCATGAATCAACTGGGAATTAGCATAGAAGAAATCGTCGACATTCTTGAAAACAACAATAAGGATAATAGCTGATGCACTCCACTATTGATTCAGCAACCGAGCCAACATCCGAGATATTGATCAACGCTCGCGGACTGACTAAACAATATGGCAAGACATGTGTACTCGACAACATTGACCTACAAATTGCAAAAGGCAGAATTGTGGGCCTAATTGGACCAAATGGTGCCGGTAAAACAACGGCCCTTAAAGCACTGCTGGGTTTAACCAGCTGCCAGGGAGACATTAGCGTATTGGGCATGGACCCGATCAAACAACGAACTCAGCTATTGGAACAAGTTTGCTTTATTGCCGACACCGCAATACTGCCGCCCTGGCTCAAGGTATCCCAAGCACTTGAATACGTCGATAACGTACACCCCCGTTTTGACATTAACAGAGCCAAAGAGCAATTAGCATCGACTACCATTGGCTTAAACCAACGGGTATCGCAATTATCAAAGGGCATGGTAACGCAACTACACCTGGCTCTGGTAATGGCGATAGATGCAAAGATATTGGTTCTCGATGAACCCACACTGGGTTTAGATATTTTGTATCGCAAGCAATTCTACTCTTCTCTTCTCAACGACTACTTCAATCGAGACAGAACAATCATTATCACGACTCATCAGGTTGAAGAAATCGAAGCGCTATTGACTGACCTGATATTTATTCACAACGGAAAACTGGTACTCAACAGCGAAATGGAATCACTGGAAAGTCATTTTTTTGAAATCGAGACCACCGCAAACATGGCCGAAACAGCCCGTGCGTTGCAACCAATTAGTGAACGTTCCACCCTAGGAGGCAGCGTTTTCATTTACGAAAATATCGAAAGAGAAAAACTAGCGGAACTGGGACCCATCCGAACTCCCAGTGTGGCAGATCTATTTGTAGCCAAAATGCAGCCAGCTCAGGGAGCCTCTCATGAATAATTATTTAACCTTGATTAAACGAGAGTTCTGGGAGCATCGCAACGCCTTCGTCATTACACCACTAGTTATGATGGGACTATTAATTGCGGTCATGCTGCTAGGGCTTGCGTTTATCGGATCTGTCAATGATCTCTCTTACGAGGAAGTCACTCATACACAAAATGGTGATACCGAGAGACATATTAACATTCAATTTGATGATGATGTCACAGTCATGGGCGATGAGGACAATGGGTTAGCATCCCGGTACTACGGCAATCAGAAAACGATTGACAACGGCCTCTATGCCATTCACTCAACGTTCATTGTTACAGCCTTTTTTATTGTAATTTTCTACCTGCTAGGCACGCTGTACAACGATAGAAAAGATCGAAGTATTTTGTTCTGGAAATCGATGCCCGTATCAGAATTACAAACCATCACGGCCAAGTTAATCGTAGGACTTATCGCCGTACCTATCACGTTTACACTGGCCTCATGGGGCATTCAACTGTTTTATACAATTGCGGCAATGATTTTTGCTACCAATCTAGACCATGATCCGTGGTTGGCTATATGGCCGTATCTTAACTTGCCTCGCGCATTCGCCACACAATTCGGCCTGATCTTCGTCGTGGGTCTTTGGGTATTACCCATATCTGCATGGTTACTAACGGCTTCGGCGCTGGCCAAGCGATCTCCCTTTCTGGTGGCAACGATTCCCATCGTGACACTCGTCATGATTGAAGGGCTTATCTTTGAAACCCGCTA
>CAYNZI010000156.1:0-6257 GCA_964401565.1 uncultured Spongiibacteraceae bacterium | reverse complement strand
CGTATTGAGACACAACCCCGCAACAGGCAATGCGCCCATGTTCATTCATTCGAAATAGCGCCGACCCCAAAATGTCACCACCGGTATTATCAAAATACACATCGATACCATTGGGTGTCGCCTCCTTTAAAAGCTGACGAAAATCCGGAGATTTGTAATTGACGACGGCATCAATACCTAGTTGAGCCTTGAGTTGCATGGCTTTAGCGTCACTGCCCGCCGTCCCCACAACACGACAGCCCTTGAGCTTGGCGAGTTGCGCAACGATATGACCTACCGAGCCACCACTGGCAGAAACCAATACCGTTTCGCCGGCCTTTGGTTTGCCGATATCGAACAGACCAAAATAAGCCGTCACACCATTGGTACCCAAAACACCCAAGTGATGAACAGGATCAACCGGCCCTTCAATTTTTCGCACCGCGCTAGCCGGATGCACTGAATAGTCTTGCCAGCCCGCATTACAAATGACTAAGTCGCCTGCAGATAAACCTGCAGAATTGGAACTTACAACGCTTGCCACCGCCGCGCCGTTCATAACTACACCGGTTTTCGGGGCGCCAGCATAGCTCGCACTACCCTGTAGACCCGCTCGTGCTCCGGCGGCAACAGTCACCCACAAGGTCCGACATAGTACTTCACCATCGCCGGCAACAGGCACCGGAGATGAGTGCAATTTGTAATTTGTGGCCTCGAGCTTGTCTCCGGGCAATGAGTCTATTAGAACCTGCCTGTTATCATTCATCGCTAACACTCTCAAATCAATTCGCGGTCACTAGATGATCGAGACTTTACCAATCATCTACTTTCTATCAACAACAAGTATCACAACCGCCTGACATTAATCTTGTAGCCCTGTCATTTTCACAACAAGCCCCTTATCAGCCGCTATTTTTCCATCACAAACATCTTGATAAATTTCATCAACACCAGTGAGACCATCAACCTCGGTAATATGCATCCATTCGCGACTTTTAGCGGCAGCAGACGACATGAAAGCTTCCACTTTCTCTTCGTACCCCGCCGCGCCCCAATCGCCAACACGCTTTTGAATGTGGGCTGGGGCAAAAAAGAACTCACTCCGCTCTTTGATAATATCACTGCTCTCGCTGACTTCACTCCAGTGAGTGATGCCGACGTTACTGCAAAACAACATATTATCACCCAAATGTGAATGCAAACGGCCTAACACATCAGTATTGCCAGACATATCGACAATAACACTGGGAATGCTCGCATCAATAGTTTCAACGTCATCATACGTAACACCTTGATCATAGGTGCCAATTTTTTCGACCAGAGACAGATTGCGTTGCGAAGTAACGCCAATTACTTTCGGCGCTTGCGGGTCGGCTGCGAGCGCATAAGACAATCCAATACTGGTTTTACTGGAGGCACTAATGATGATCACCTGCTTCGCACCACACCAATTTTTATCGGCCAGTGAATCCCATAAGCAAAATGACGTAGTGAACAAAGGTGCCAGCAGCATCCGCTCGTTGTCAGTTGATGCATTATAATTCGGGTCCGCATCAAGGCGCTTATAACTGTTATACGCCGCTGCTAGATCTTGTCGATAAGGCGCCCCTTCAGTAAACCGTGTCTTTGATAACCTCTTCGGCGTCAGCGTCAATTCAGTCGCTGGAGGAAAATAGCCGTAAAGCCGTTCACCCACTTCAATTTCCGGTAGTTTCGATTCCGAGACCACTGCAAAACCCCACACAGGCATTACACCCCACTCATTCTTTTCGTCATTGATCGCCGGAAAAAAACGCCAGTAGCCCATTTGCTCCCCCGCCACTGCATAGGTGATATTATTGGCAGTCAATGCAAACTTTTCAATGCTGACACGAATCTGTCCATCATTTAACGGCACGGCTGCAAACTCCGTTACCCGCTTCGAATTCAAGTTATCTTTGCGTATCTGAAATTCAATCATTTCTCACTCCTTTCTTCTGTCTGTTCTGCTATTTGCTGATGTGATTTTATTGAGGACAAAAAATCATTAACTAACTCTTGCCCGAGGAAATATCCGCAAGAAATTTTCCGTATAGAATAAATTGCGAACATCCTCACTGTGATCGCCCAGTGATTTTTCAAAGCGGCCAATCGGATCGGTGCCACCTTCCACATGGGGATAATCACTGGAAAAAAGGTACAGTTCGGGATTGGATTGATTAGCAAGAGCACCAATATTTTCGAAAACGAAGGGCGTAAAAGCCATTTGTTGTGTCAGCTGCTCTGAGGGCTTGCGCTTAATCATACTCAGATTTTTATCCACCTTGCTCCAGCTCCGCACCACCCAATCTAAACGATTAAGCATTTCCGGCACCCAACCTGCGCCCAATTCAACGCTAGCGCCTCGCAATTCGGGGTGTCGCTCAAAGACTCCGTCTAATACCATCATCGACAGATAAGTCTCTGGTCCATGGTGCATAACAACCATGTCTTTAGCTCGAACATTTTCACCGCCGCCCATCCAGTCTCTGCTGGGCGGACGACCATTGTTATTCCAGCGTTTTTCCAGCTGCAGGGGAGATCCACCCACATGCATCACGAAAGGTATCCCCGCCTCGGCCAACCTAGCCCAGAACGGATCGAGGTCGATATGACCAGGAGACCGATCGCCTGCGGCGTAGTGAGGTATCCACATCGCCTCGAGTCCCGCCTCAATAGCAAACTCCAGTTCAGCCATCGCCAACTCAGGTACGTGCAGGGGAATAACACCGACACCCATCAATCGATCGTCATTGGCACAAAAGTCTGCCATCGCCCGGTTGTGCGCTCGGGTAGCCCCATAACGCAATCCTGGCTCTATCTTTGAGCTGGGATGAAATGGGGTGACGACACTGTGTGTTGCAAAAACCAATTGTTTTTTGAATCCCAGCATATCCATCGCAACACTACGGTCTTCGCGATTAAATGCTCCCAGCGCCTGAATCTCTTTTGATTTAGCGATAAGGGCATCGCCCAAGGCAACTTGCTCAGCAATATGTGCATCAGTGTGGCGGCCATTATTGTTAACAATGGCATCGACTTCTTCGTCGGTCACTAATGAGGCGGCGTAATTAACCGGAGGGATTTTGTCTTTGTATTCGTCGTCCGCATAATCAATGATGAAATTTGGCAATTCCATTACATGACTGTCGGCATCGTAAAACGGGCGACTATCTGGAGCGTATGTCATAAGCATTCAAATCCTGATTAAGTGTGTGTGGATGGCTGTTTGCCATCATGTTATTAATTATTTTTATCGTCCACTTGCTAAAAATCTGCGCGTTACAAAACCAGAAAATACATCAGACACTACTCGCTATTTTTTGGGTAACGCACTAAAACCATCTCCGGTTACCAACCCTCGGCTCTTTCGTGCCGATGATTTGGAACTCGCTGACTTATCTGTAAATTTCTTCGCGACCGGTTTCTTTTTTCCTTTTACTGAAATTTTTCCATTCGCTGTTTTTTTCGTATCTGACTTTTTCTTTTTCGCACCTGCGGCCTTACCAGATTTCTTAACTTTCTTAGGTCCACTGTAATCTGCCTTTAGACCTTTGACAGCGCGCTGTTCAAACCGAAACTTCAGGTACCGCTCAATACTGGACATTTGATTCCATTCATTGGAATCAATTAGCGTAATGGCTTTGCCCTGCTCTCCCGCACGACCAGTACGTCCAACTCGATGCAAATGGTCATCACCGGATTGAGCTATATTGAAATTCACAACAAGGTCGACACCTTTGATATCCAGTCCACGGGCAGCAACATCTGTTGCGACCAAAACCTCTAACCCCCCTTGTCGAAACTGATTCATCACCTGTTTGCGATCATTCTGGGAAATATCTCCGTGAATATAACCCGCTTTCATTTTTTTGTACCGCAACAAATGGCTAAGTTGCTGGCACTGCAAACGGGTGTTACAAAATATCAGCGTTTTATTCGCCTGCTCCTCTTCGATAAGCGCTACGACTAACTTTTCTTTGTGCTTGATATTGTCAGCCAACACCAATTGCTGACTGATATCCCGGTGCTCCTGATCTGGCGATCCAACGGCGATAGCAACTGGGTCTCGGAAAGTCTTGCTGATCTTCCCCAGGCCTTCGTGTTTCAGTGATGCCGAGAACAACAAATTCTGTCGTTCAGAATTACAACTGCTGGCTATGGTATTCATATCAATGGCAAACCCCATATCGAGCATCCGATCGGCTTCGTCCAGAACCAAAACGTCCAGACTTCTGAAATCTGGGGTTCCTTTTTCAATATGATCGACTAATCGGCCCGGAGTAGCGATCAGCACTTCCGGGTCTTTGCGCAGAGTAGCCACTTGATGTTTGAATGCTTCGCCACCGATAATCAGACCACTTTTAATGTACGTAAAGGCAGCAAGCTGTTCGAAATTTTTCTGAGTTTGCAACGCTAACTCACGAGTAGGTAGCAGTATCAGTGCCCGTGTTCCCGTGCCGAGAACCTCTTCCGTCAACAGTTGATGCAATATTGGCAGTAGAAATGCCGCTGTTTTACCACTCCCGGTTTGTGCTGAAACCATTAAGTCACTTCGCTTCAATGCGAGCGGAATAGCTTGCGCCTGAACCTCAGTAGCCTCGGTAAAACCAAGTTTATCCAACGCTTTCAATAGTTGTTTATGGAGAGTTAAATCGCTTAATAATGTCAAGATTATTCCTGATTAAAGAGTGCTAATCGCTCGCATACTGGCCGGACATCTATAGTACCGGAATCACAACAACTTAGCCTTGGTAAATCCTTATTGAATTGTTCAAAGCTCATTACCTAAAAGCAGCCCTTAAGAGCAAGCACTACTGCCGATGGCAAGCCGCCCTCAATAGGATTTCGGCAAGCCCAATACGCGCTCCGCAATATAACAAAGTGCTAACTGGGGGCTGATCGGCGCAATACGCGGCACCATCACCTCTCGCAAATAACGTTCAACGTGGTATTCCTTGGCGTAACCATAACCTCCATGGGTCATAATTGCCTGCTGGCAGGCATCAAACGCCGCTTCACCGGCGAGGTATTTCGCCGCATTAGCCGCCGCGCCACAGTTTTCATCGTTGTCATACTGCTCGGCAGCAGCCATGACCATTAATCGAGAAGCCTCTAGATTGGCCCAGTTAATTGCCAGCGGGTGCTGAATCGATTGATTTTGACCAATCGGTCGATTGAAAACCACCCGCTCCTTCGCATACTCAGTAGCGCGCTGCAGCGCCAAACGACCTAAACCAACAGCTTCGGCAGCAATCAAAACTCGCTCCGGGTTCATGCCGTGCAATATGTATTCAAACCCACGGCCCTCTTCGCCAATGCGATCCTCAACGGGCACTTCGAGCCCATCAATAAACAACTCATTGGAGTCGACGCACTTGCGTCCCATTTTTTCAATTTCCCGCACATCAACTTTGCTGCGATCAAGGTCAGTATGAAACAAACTCAAACCCATGGTCGGCTTAGCAACGTCTTCTATTGGTGTAGTGCGCGCCAGTAGAAGAATTTTTTCAGCAACCTGTGCGGTAGAAATCCACACTTTCTGGCCGTTAACAATATAGCGATCACCATCTCGAACAGCGCGGGTTTTTAGCTGCGTAGTATTCAGCCCTACATTGGGTTCGGTCACACCAAAGCAGGTCTTCTCTCTCCCCTCGACCATTGGCCTCAACATCCGTTGCTTTTGCTCTTCAGTACCAAACACCACGACCGGATTTAAACCAAACATATTGATATGCACACTGGATGCAGCCGACATACCGCCACCGGCTTCTGCAATTGCCTGCATCATAATGGCCGCTTCGGTAATGCCCAAACCAGAACCGCCGTAAGCTTCAGGCGTACAAATACCCAACCATCCACTGGACGCCAACGCCTGATAAAAATCTTCGGGAAACCCCCCCTTTAAGTCTCGCTCAAGCCAGTAGTCGTCCCCAAATTCACTGCATATTTTTGCAATTGTGTCGCGAATAGTTTGGTGGTCATCATTCAATGTATATTGCATAAACGTGTCTCTAATTGCCAATGATAGTTTCCCGGTAGACGGGCTCAATAATCGCTAATTCACGGACACACTCAATTCGACTTTCGGTTCGAGTATGTTTCGTGAATTAATTTCTAATGCCGAGGATCAGATACTGATACTGACAATGATACTTACATTTGGCAATATGTTAATATCGAGGATCAGGCCGGGCACCACCGATCCATAGCCCTGGGCCGTCCCGGCTTCCCTCGTCCATTCCAGAGCCTTAAAACGC
>CAYNZI010000155.1:0-6266 GCA_964401565.1 uncultured Spongiibacteraceae bacterium | reverse complement strand
TCCAAAAGATCATTGAGCTCCCACGCAACCTTACCCAGCTCTCCCAAACCCTTGGTGCGGGTAACTCGGTGAAACAATTCGCCCTGTGTTGTATGTTTTAACACCACATCAATACGATCTAATACATCAAAAACTCGAGATGCCTGCAATGTCCCGACCACCATAATAATAACAATGATAAGGGTAAGGCCCCACACTAGGTAATCTACTCCAAAATTCCAAGTGATATAGGTGGCTAAGATTAACGTAAGCAGAATACTAAGAATTCGACCCCAGAAGAACTGTGTTTTTAAAAAAGGGATGCCTGCACTAACTGTATTTACGCGCGCCATTGTTACACCGCTCCCTTTTGGCTAATTGTCTTGAAGCCATAGAGGTCCAAGACGAACTGCGAGTAAGTCAAATTACTCTGCTCCACAAATTTCATTAAATATTTCACCGATGCTGCGGGGGCTGCACTGCTTGAACTCTTTGCCTCAATGGCAAGCATCTTCTGATAAATAGGTGTGATTGCTTCCACGCCCTCCTTATTAGGATTACGCCCGATTGAATAGTAGCCTTTTAACTTGCCACGCTCGTCATGATCCGGTGTTACATTGGCAAACACCCAGTAAAAGCTGCCATCAGCACAGAGGTTTTTAATAAAACCAAAAAACTCGTCGCCCGCCTGCAATGTACTCCATAACAATCGAAAAACCCCTCTGGGCATATCGGGGTGGCGAATAATGTTATGCGGTCGCCCTAGCAATTCTTCTTCCTTAAAAGCTGAGATATGCATAAAGCTTCTATTAATATAAGTGATATGCCCTTTGGAACAGGTTTTACTCACTATAAATTCTTTGTCTGTAAAGAAAACCTCTTTGTTTGTGGGGGTAATCTTTTGATGTATATTTGCAGCCATTATATGCCCAATGAAATAGAGAGTTAAAAATCGGCTTGATAAGTCTGAGGGAAAGCCTGTACCTAGTGTATCGACTAAAAGAGTGACTTCTTTATAGTTAGATCTCTAAATATTCTTACAACTTCGATAATTCAAGCTGCGCCTTCTCACCAAGGGTCGCTTACACAGAATTTTGATATAAAAATTATACCGTTTATCGCCAAACCTAATATTACAGACCATAATTCACGGGATCTATTTCATAAGCCAAACCTACAAGGGTGTGGTTATCTGCTCGCTTCTGTGCGTTATTAGACGCGGTACTTCTAAATATCTCTAAAGCGGCTTCATCCGTCATATTCGACGTATCAGCATTCAGGTGTTCCTTAAATAGATCGACGCGAAACTGCTTCGATACAACCTCATCCCAAAAAGTAACATTCAATTCGGTGTCGGAATGAAATGAGCGGTCGGCGAAATTGCAGGAGCCGATAGTAGCCCAACAGTCGTCGACGATCGCAATTTTCGCATGAACGTAAATTTCACAATAAGAACCATTGGCAAACTGGCTAGCAATCGCCGCTAGTGTAAAGTTAGGATATTGCGCCAAATCACTTAACATTTTATACATGGGAAGATCAGGTGTGAGCCTACGTCCTTCTGTGTAAGCACTGTTTGCATTGCCAGGAACAAGAAACACCACTTTCACCCCGCGCTGTAAGGCAGCTTCAAGTTTCTGCATTGCTTCAAGCGAAGCGATTGCTTGATCTTCAATATAGATAGTGCGTTTTGCATTCCCAATTGCAAGAAGATACTGCTCTAACGTACTTTTCTCCCCTAATTCTATCGGCAATGGATCCATACCAATGGCTGCAGCCCTGTTGATATACTGATTTCTTCTAACAGTTCGGCTGAGCTGAACTGATGTACTACCTGCTGTCTTGCTAAGCGCCACCGGGAAGGTTAATTGTGGCAAATCAGTAATAGGCCAGCTGCCATCAGCCTTGCTACGTTCGCTCGACTCATTCCAACGCTGAACGAAATTGTGGTGTACATCAGTGGCAGAGGGACCCATTAACTCGCAATAAACGTCATGGGTCGATCCACCTTCGCTCGCAGGATGGCCAACCTCAACGACGTCGGCAACACCAAGATTGATACCACCAACAAAAGCTATTTCACGGGTAGTATCTGCATCAATCAACCAGCTTTTTTGGTGATGGCATTTACCGTTTGGTAAATAGTCCCACTGTGCCTGGAATGTAAAACGATTTTCCATCAACAGTTTTCGCTGATAATCCTGGCCATGAAAATGGATATTGCGAGAGTTAGACTCTAGTGTAGGTGAACGCCAAAATATCACTTTTACATCGATGCCTTTCTGCATTGCGGCCTCCAGCACATCAAATAAACTTCCCCTTCCATCAGGCATTTGGAAAGCTTCTTCCAGAAATGCGACAGTGACCCAAACAGACTTCTCGGCCGCCTCGACTGCTTCGCAAATTCGGCGGAAGGCGTTCATTCCGTCAATAAGTGGACGAATGTGATTGCCATCTCGTTTTGGGTAAGCACATTGCGTGGCTGCGGGAATATAGGACATGTTTATCTCCATATGTATACTATTAGGTTATTCTGTAGGATCGAATGACCAACACTAACTCCCTGCGAAATAGCATTCTCATTGTCACGTCCTTCGTCGCCCTAATCTGGGGGCTTCGGAAATACGTTACCCCTGATTCTTTTGGGTAGCATGCTAATCTACGGTTATCCCAAATCTCGATTCTTCCACGCGACATCGATGTATCTTTTGAGTCTCATTTCTTTGGGGCGGCATCCGGCGCAATTTTGGCCTATATATTTCGTAACTGGGACCCCAAGCGCTATCTCTGGGAGCGGCGCCCTGATGAGGCTGAAGACATGGAAGACGACGACCCCATCATCGGCGATCAATGGAAGGCCGTACAGTATGAAACAGATACCCAAAACGCGTCGCAGACTGACTAAGTGTATGATGTTATTTAAACTTAGCCACTAAACTGGTTGCGTTATCGGCCATGCCAGAGAGTTGATTGGATGACGATTCTATATCCGCGAGGGCTTCGGCGGTTGAGCGGGAAGCATCGGCTATATTAACAATGTTTTGATTTATTTCTTCCGACACTGAAGTCTGCTCATCAGTCGCCTGTGCAATTTGTTGATTCATGGCCGAGATAGTATCAATGGAGTTATGTACTTCAGTTAATACCTTAGCTGCCTGCTTATTCTCTTCTTGGACATCCGCCATTTGGCCCTGCACATCCTGCATAGAGGCAACCGCCTTGCCAGTATCGTTTTGTAAGCGGCCGACTACTTCCTCGATTTCTAAGGTAGAGTCCTGTGTACGCTTTGCCAAGGTTCTAACCTCATCGGCTACTACTGCAAAACCTCGTCCTTGTTCACCGGCGCGAGCGGCTTCAATAGCCGCATTCAAGGCGAGCAGATTAGTTTGTTCAGCCACACTTTTAATGACATCTAAAACCGAACCAATAGCACTAGAGTCGTCAACCACATGGCGTACAATCCCAGACGTTTCCTCTAGCGATTTGGCCAACTGATCAAAAGAGGCAACCGATTCGGTCATGATTTTGCTGCCACGATCAACATCTAAATTGGCTTCATTGGCGGCAGTTGCCGCTTGCTGGGCGCTATCGGCCACACCCGCAACAGAAGACAGCATTTGCGTACTTGCGGTTGCTACTAGATCAGTTTGAGATTGCTGTTGGATCGCGCTGGCGTTAGCCATTTCGCTGACCGAATTCAAACGCCTAGCTTCAATCTGCAGCGCATCGGATGTCTCTTTAACTTGGATAATAATATGGTTAAAGTCGTGTTGTAGGGCACTGTAAGCTTGCGCTAATTGAGCCAGTTCGTCATTGCCAGCAATGTCTATAGGTTGAGTGAGATCACCCGAATTTTGAGCATACACAATACTGCTCTGTAGTCTTGAAAGGCGTTGACTGGTAGTTTTTGCGAAGACAAAACTAAAACTACCGACAAGTGCAATAACAATTACCAGTAACCCGATAAAAGTGGCCTGGCTGCTGCTATATAGCGCTTGGGCGTGCTGACGCTCGGTCGATGCAACGTTGAGTTGTAATTCAATCAGCTCTGATATTTTTTCCGAGATCGGGTCAATCTGTGCATACAACGGTCCATTAAAACTCGTCATATCAGGCGTGTTTTGCCTTAACTCTTGCTGTAATCGGGCAATCGCACTATCGGCGATAATAAACAGGGCTTTAGCTTCTTCGGCTAAGCGCTCTTCATCTCTTGTCATTTGGGTTGAGCCGTAAGCCTGCCAGTTATCCTTAATCATCTGGTTAGCATCATTGACCAAGCGGCTCGCTTCCGAAACTTGAATCAGGTCGTTATCGAGTTTGTTAACCGCATCGATCACCATCACCGCATAGCTGTCAGCTATCATTTTTAGTTGACGCATCGGGACCACACGATCATCATAAATACGTGTCACACCTTGATTGATGGACTGGAAGTTAAAAAGAGAAAGTATCCCTAAAACTAACATTGCCGCCAGCGGAATTGCGGCGAGTAGTAACATTTTTTGCTTAATTTGAAATATCATAAAACACCATTAACTAAATACGAGTAACTTAACTGAGTCTAGCTCAACAAGGTAAACTTTTCGACAAAAATAGTGGAGAATAATTCGGGTATAGGCGGAATGAACAACCCTTGTCCTCCAATCTACCACCGCTCTTAGAAAGACCCTTAATGGGGCTTCAGTGTTTCGCTGTACTCACTAACTGCCCTGTGCGTATTCCGTGATTTTCTGACGAACCCAAATACACATAGAGTCGCGATGATAACGCTCGTGCCAGTAGAATGAGAAGTTGATGGGCTGACCGACCAATTCTTTGGAAACAGGTTTGATGGTGATATTTCGACCCAGTGAAATTTTTCGACCTACCATTTCCGGCGCCACAAACAGCAAATCGCTGTTTTCACAATAATCGGCTGCCGTCATAAAGCTGGATAAACGTAGATCTCGTCGGTAACTCGCCATATCCATCAATATACAAAAGGATTTTCTAGTGGGCCTACTGTTTTCGGAGCAAAAGATGCATATAATAACCCTCTTTATGCATGCTGAGCAGACAACCTTCACTGAGCCTTATTAATGCGATTGACGACCTTCACGGACTATTCTCTTCGGGTACTTATTTACCTGGCGGCTAACAATGACGATCGTCCGACTATTCGCGAAATCTCTGAACGTTATGGGATATCAAGAAATCATTTAATGAAGGTGGTGCAGGAACTCAGCCAGCGCGGATATGTGACGGCCCTCCGGGGGAAAAATGGAGGCTTACGCCTCAATAAAGCTGCAGCCGATATACGCATTGGCACGCTAATCAGAGAGATGGAAAACGACCTGGCCCTGACGGAATGTCTAGGGGGAAACAACCAGTGTATCCTCACCCCTGTTTGCCAGCTTAAAGCCGCTCTCACGGAGGCTTTGCAAGCCTTCTTTACAACACTGGATGCCTACACACTCGAAGACATATTACCCGGGCGCAAGCGCGCAGAGCTGGTAAGAATTCTCGATCTTAAGTGAGGTCAACCGCGAGCTATCCTCCTGACCGGCCCACTGTAACGTTATATGATGTATACTAAATACCTCTTAAGTAGAATGTAATTCGACTCATACTCTGTGCAGTAACCCGATGTTCAGGATTACCCTTTCAGACGATTCGTCATATTTGTGAAATTTGCTATGTCTTCAAAATCAACTATTTCTACGCCCGCCAATCCCGAAGTCTATGATAAAAGTACACCCGGGCGCGGATATCTCGTCGTCATCTACGGGTTGTATATTGGTAGCATTATGGCAGTGGTGACTGCACCGCTGGGCGCTCTTATTGCCCACCTGCGGCTGGGCCGCGGGGCGCCATGGCTGGATACACACCTGCGTTTCCAGATTCGTACATTCTGGCTGGGGATGTTAGCCGCCGCAGTCGCGTTGCTGGTATGGCAAGTCTCCGGTATAGCGGAACTATCGCCGTTGTATGCCTGGTCGTTTGGCTATTTCTTTTTTACTTTCGGTATCGTCTGGATGATGGCGCGTTGCGCTGTTGGCATTCATCGCCTCACCGCCAACCGTGCTATCGACGCCCCCAAAAGCTGGTTATTTGGTTTGGGTAAAAACCCTTGACGACAGCAGCAGCAGACGACTGGGGGCCGCTATCATCGCTACCAGGCAACCCGCTAATGTGGGTACTCATCCTGAGCGAAATGCTAGTTTTTTCCGCCTTTTTTGTACTTTTCGCTTGGCAGCGCGCAGCAGAAACTGCGCTATTTGATGCCTCACAGCAACTATTGGACCCCA
>CAYNZI010000154.1:0-6320 GCA_964401565.1 uncultured Spongiibacteraceae bacterium | reverse complement strand
CTGCAGTAAACCATACGCGCTCAATGACATTCGCTCAGTAAGTTCACCCGTCACCTCACTGGGAATAGCACTGATCGCCATACACAAATTTTTACCACCAACGTCCAGAGCTTCTTCCAATCCTTGAGCGTGCGGAAAAAGTGACGCTGTATGACCATCTATCCCCATACCTAAAATGACCAAGTCAAATGGCAGTGGGAGTTGTCGATAATTATGTTCGCAGCGGTCCCGCCCCAATACAGCCGTTTCTGCATCGGTTTTCATCGGCAAAAACGTCGCGTCCACGGCTCTATTCACTAACAAATGCTTGCCGATAAATGATTCATTACTGCCTACATGATCAGTATTAACCCAGCGTTCGTCGACCAATGCCACCTGTATTTTTCCCCAATCCAGATCCACCGAGGATAACAACCGGTATAGCGTTTCAGGGCTGCTTCCCCCAGAAACTAACATTGACACAGAATCCCTATGTTGAGTGGCCGATTTTAAAATGGCCAAACAATCCGCTAACAAGGCTACAAATAAACTATTTCTGTCGGCAAAGAAGCACTCACGAATCACGAGAAATCATTCCCTTCTCCCAGATTAAACCACTGATGACCGTCCTCGGCCAATAACTGATTGGACTCGTCGGGCCCCCAGGTACCTGCTCGGTATAAGCTTGGCGCCGACGTGGTATTTTTCCAGGCGTCGATGATAGGATCAATCCAATTCCAGGCACTGACAACTTCATCGCGATGAATAAATAAGCTGGTATTAGCGGCAGCGGCGTCGAGAATAAGCCGTTTGTAGGCGTCGCTTCGAAACTTTGTATAGGTATCTGAAAAATTCAGATTCAGCGTTGCAGGCTTTAATTGTACATCCATGTTCTCCAGATTCTTTGACATCACTGTCAGCTGAATCGACTCCTCCGGTTGCAGGCGTATGACCAGTCTATTGGGTAACAGCGGTCCCGCAGACTCTTCATATACTCTGTGCGGCACGTCTTTAAACTGAATAACAATCTCTGCAGAACGGACAGCCATCCTTTTACCCGTGCGCAGATAGAATGGAACTCGAGCCCAGCGCCAATTGTCGATATAAGCACGTAGAGCCACGAACGTTTCAGTGTGGCTATTGGCCGACCCCAGTTCTTCCAAGTAACCTGGTACCAGCTCACCCGAGTAACTACCCGCAACGTATTGCCCTCGGACAGTATGTTTAGCTACGTCATCACCACACATGGGACGCAGCGCTTCAAGAACCTTGATTTTTTCTGCCTGAATGCTTTTAGCATTAATTTTATTAGGCGATTCCATGGCGACCAAACACAGTAACTGCAACAGATGATTTTGCACCATATCGCGCAAAGCTCCGGCATCATTATAAAAGCCTGCTCGCCCTTCAAGGCCTACTGTCTCCGAAATACTTATCTGTACATGATCAATCGACTTGGCGTTCCATAACTGCTCGAAAATTAAATTGGTAAAGCGCAGCGCCATCAAATTCTGAACCGTCTCTTTACCCAAATAATGGTCAATCCGATAGATATTTTCTTCTTCGAAATACTTGGCAATTTCAGTGTTAATGTCGTCGGCCGAAACCGCGTCATAACCTAGCGGCTTTTCTACCACTAAACGGCTGCTGGATGTAATCAGCCCTACCGCCGCTAAATTTTGGCAGCTGACACCAAATATAGCTGGCGGTGTTGCCAAATAAAATACGCGGACTTTATCGATATCGACGTCCATCAAATTTTTCAACGTTTGCCAATGGTCATCCACAACCACAATATCAAGCGCGACTGGGAACAAATAGCTTTTGAACAGGTGCCATGTATCAACACTAAACTCTTCTGCGGCCAAGTGTTTTTGCAAAGCTAACGCAGCGGTATCCAAGTAGTTGTCGATAGTCTCCTGGCTTCGACCGCTGCAAATAATCCGTGTATTCACCGGTAATTGTTTCTCACGAAAAGCTCGATACAATGCCGGTATCAGCTTCCTTAGTGCAAGATCACCTGTTCCACCAAAAATCACAAAGTCAAAAGGGTCTGTCATATTTTCTCTCTTTTTCGAACCTCAATAAAATGGAACCCTTCCGATCCATTGCATTCGTTTATCCACCGAATAAACTCAAAAAACACTGGCTCCATCTTCTGCTGAACTCACCAGCGAGCGAAATCCTGCAAATAATTCACGTCCCATTCCCACAGAAACCACGTCCTTTACAGAGGGTGTCTCACGTGACAAAAACCCATTGGCCATAACATTGAGATGCCCCTGAATAGCATTTAACTCTATCAGGTCGCCATCTTGTAATTTGATGATTGGCCCCTGATCCAGCGCTTCGGGAGAAACATGAATCGCCGCAGGTACTTTTCCTGAGGCTCCCGACATCCGCCCATCAGTGACTAACGCGACACTGAAACCACGATCTTGTAACAACCCCAATATCGGTGTTAATTTATGCAGCTCTGGCATACCGTTGGCTTTGGGACCTTGGAAACGGACGACTGCGACAAAATCTCTTTCAAGTTCGCCTGCATCAAACTTCACTTGAATGTCATTTTGATGCTCAAAAATAATCGCCGGTGCCTTAACAATTCGATGCTCCGGTTTTACTGCCGATACTTTAATAATTGAACGACCCAGATTTCCTGTTAGCAGCTTAAGACCACCCTCCTTACTAAAAGGAGCCTTGTAGCTACTCACCACCTCGCGATCAAGACTTTCAGCAGGACCGTTACGCCATTCAATATCATCGCCGCGAAGAAACGGCTCATCACAATATTGCCGTAAACCGCCGCCTCCCAAAACGGTCTTCACATTGCTATGCAATAGCCCCGCGTTTAGCAGCTCTTTGATCAACAGCGACATCCCCCCAGCCGCCTGAAAGTGGTTCACATCCGCTAAGCCATTAGGATAGATGCGACAAAGCAGGGGCACCACGTCCGACAAATCAGCCATATCTTGCCAATTGATCACAATTCCCGCCGCACGGGCTATGGCAATAATATGAATCGCATGATTAGTCGACCCACCAGTCGCTAACAAACCGACGATGCCGTTAACCAAACTGCGCTCGTCAACAATTTCACCCAGAGGGGTATAACCCGATGACAGTGCAGTTATCTCTGCTAACTGTGTTACAGCCGCACGAGTCAAACCCTCCCGCAAAGGAGTTCCCGGATTGACAAACGAACTACCAGGCAAGTGTAAACCCATTATTTCCATCAACATTTGGTTGCTATTTGCAGTGCCGTAAAATGTACAAGTACCGGCGCTGTGGTACGACTGACTTTCAGCATCCAATAATTCTTTGCGGCCAACTTTACCCTCGGCGTATAACTGTCTGATTCGGACTTTTTCGGTATTTGACAGCCCCGTCAGCATAGGGCCCGCTGGAATGAAAATCGCGGGAAGATGACCAAAAGCGAGCGCGCCAATCAATAGTCCGGGAACAATTTTGTCGCATACGCCGAGGCAAATTACCCCATCAAACATATCGTGAGACAGCGCCACACTGGTGGCCATTGCAATCAAGTCACGACTGAACAGCGAAAGTTCCATACCGTCCCGGCCCTGAGTTACACCGTCACACATAGCGGGAACACCGCCGGCTAACTGCGCAACAGCGCCTGCCTCTCTGGCCGCCTGTTTGATAATATCGGGGTAATCTTTAAACGGCTGATGGGCCGACAGCATGTCGTTATAGGAAGAAACGATCGCAAAATTAGCCGAGCGATCCACCGCCAAAACTGATTTGTCTTGCTGCTCTGAAGCGGCAAAGGCATGGGCTATGTTTCCGCATGAAAGGCGGGCGCGAGATACTCCCTGCTGTCGGGCTGAACTGATTTTATCCAGATAGGCGTCACGACCAGTTTGACTGCGAGCAACAATCCGTTTTGTCACCGCCGCTACTTTCGCATTAATCTTAACATCAACCATTTTGCATCAACCTTTTGATCCTAGCGTATTTTTTTACGGGGGGAATAGGGCTGCAATCACCGAGCTTGTTGGCCACTCAGTTTCAGAACCGCTTGTTATCCACAGGTTGTAAGCGGTAGAACTATCATCGGAGTTGGTACCAAAAATACGGCGATGACAGTATGACAGGAAGAAAGAAATATCGAGATGATACCCCAACGGAATCTCCGGTCCGTACCGCAACACCCATCCGATCTCGATCGTCCAGGTGCTACGATAATTTCTGCGAGACGCGTGCGTCTGTTACAGCATTTCTTCTGCAATGACCCGCAGCGTCGCCACATCACCGGTGCCAATTAACATGGCGCCAACGTGGCCCAGTTTGCCCGCTTGTTTCCAGGCTTGCAATCGCTCAACTATGCGTTCTTTGGGCCCTACCAATGCAGCAGCGTCGACTAATTCATCGGGCACTGCAGCCATTGCTTCTTCTTTTTTACCCGCCAGATACAAGTCTTGAATCTTGGCGGCCGCGTCCCCAAAACCCAGTGCTGTTGCATAGTCGGTGTAAAAGTTTTTACTCTTAGCCCCCATGCCCCCAATGTACAGTGCCATCATGCCTTTGACTGGCAATCGACATTGCTCAACATCGCCTCCCATTACAGCGCTAACAAAGGGTGCGATGCAAAAATCTTTAAGTGATTTGCCACCACCCGCTTTGGCAAAACCCGCCTCGATACTATCGGCAAATACGTCATAACGCTCGGGAACCATCCAAACAGGAAAAGTTCCGTCTGCTATCTCGGCCGCTGTTTCAATACCTTTTGGTGTGATTGATGCGGTATAAATAGGAATATCAGTAGCTGACATGATGCTCTTTAGCGGTTTACCCAAGCCAGTTCCATCGCTGCCCTGGTATGGCAAATTATATTGCTTGCCCTCAAAAGTCACTGGGCCTTCTCGGGCCATGATCTTGCGAATAATTTCAATATATTCACGGGTGCGAGTGATCGGCTTACCATAAGCAACGCCATGCCAGCCCTCAACAACCTGTGGACCTGAAGCGCCCAAACCAATAATAAACCGGTCACCAGACAGCTGCGCCAATGTCATCGCCGTCATCGCCGTCACCGCAGGACTACGAGCGGGCATTTGCATGATTGCCGTACCGACTTTTATCGTCGTTGTATTCGCTAAAATCCACGCCGCGGGAGTTACCGCATCTGAGCCATAGGCCTCAGCCGTCCAAGCCGAATCGTAACCCATGCTTTCAGCTTCTTTGATCATTTCGAGGGGTAACTCGATTTGCCGACCTGAATATCCTACCAGAACACCTAATTTCATATTTTTCTCCGATTTAGTCGCTTGCTATCTGATACTGCTTACACCGAACCAGTAACTCCGGCTGGCCTTAATTCACAGCATTATACCACCGTAATACAATGCCATATACCATACTACGTCTCTTGATTGACTAAATGGCATCAGCTATTTTTTGTCTCACAATTTCATTTTATTGAGCCGTAACTACAGCTGACTTCTTCAATAAATCCACCCGATTCTGCATGGTGAAAACACCTCCATTTATTGCCGCATATTTTTCAAAAGCGGCCTTGATCGCAATCATCACTGTCGGTGTAATTTGGTGATCGGTGTGCGTCACATTGATAATAGATTTTTCAAACGTCGAGAAATTTGGTATGGGGATAGACGAGTTGAAAAATACCTGTTCTTGTAGTATCAAATTCCCGTTTTCTACGGTTTCACTAATCGCGTTAAACGCAGCTTCACGTACACGCTCTTCATCATGAAAAACACGTAAAACCTCATTAAAATCTCCCTGAAAAAGAGGCTCCGAAATATAGAGTAATCCCCCGGGCTTTAACACGCGTTTTATTTCTACCAGTGCTGCTTGCATTATATTCAACGGCACGTGATGCAGTGACTTGAACATAAGCACACGATCAAATGTCTCATCAGCAGCAGGTATTTTTTGTGCGCCTGCCAACTCAAAACGAACATTCGGTAAATCGGCAATTGTTATATTGACGGCGTGTTGTTTTTCATCAACCTCAGTGGCAATTATGCTGCGATCCTTGCCATGACTAGCAATAAGTCGAGTCAGATCCCCTCGCCCACATCCGAGTTCCAATATATGCTTGCCATCCAAATCCAGCAGCTCTTCAAATATCTTTGGCTCAGGACACGTTAATTCAATGTTGTCTTTTTTGAATATCATAGTATTTATCGACTAAGTGATTGATTAGGACTTACTTGCGGTATTGCGACTCATTGTTTACGGGTTCTAGTTTTACAATTCTACCGTTGCTCTCATCGGCAATATAAATATAACCGTCAGGGCCTTGGCGAACGTCCCTAATACGACCTAAACCCTGGACAAGCATCTCTTCTGCA
>CAYNZI010000153.1:0-6322 GCA_964401565.1 uncultured Spongiibacteraceae bacterium | reverse complement strand
AGATTAACGAGGCCTAGGCGATTTTAATAGATGGGCTTGGTTTGGCGCTTACATTTCTTCTGCAATTGTAGGCCATAATACTGAAATTAAGTAAGCGGCATCTGGTTCCGCCAAATATAAGAGCTTATAACATCTATTTTTACATCCTATTTGATCGATTTATGATCGCCCACAGTTAGCATGTTTTGGACCTCGTAAAGGTGTCCGTCAGCCAGCATACGGTTGTATTCCCTCTCCGCGGCGTTCGCACGAGTCTTTTACTAGCTGTTGGCTGTGTACCGCCTATAGTTGGCGCGATGCTTCTTTGGTTACAATTATTCCGTATTGACTAAGGCTTGCTCATTGTTGAGTAATGGAAATATTCATTCGGCTAAGATACGTAGGAGGTTGCCGTATTCCGAACGTTTAGATTATAGTAGTCACAAATAGAGCATTACATTTATCTATACTCTGACAACAACAAAAAGGACACGCGACATGAAAATCGGCCTGATGCTCAACGACTCCGGTGACAAGAACAATTCCCTCGACAATATGATCGCCTTTGCCAAGGACGCAGAAGCAAAAGGCTTTCCGTCTTTGTGGATGGCGCATATCTTCGGCTATGACGCGCTGACGGCACTTGCCATTGTTGGGCGCGAAACCAGCACGATTGAGCTTGGGACGGCTGTGGTCTCGGTTTACCGGCAACACCCTTTTGCCCTTGGCCAACAGGCCCTAACGACTCAGGCAGCGACCTCTGGCCGCCTCAATCTAGGTATTGGCCTCGCGCACCAGCCAGTCGTTGAGGGCATGTTTGGCATGTCATTCGACAAACCCGCTCGTTATATGCGTGAGTTTCTTGAGATTTTGACCCCGGTCCTGAGAGGCGAGCCCTCAAGTTTCTCTGGCGACTTGTTGACCGGGCGCGGGTCGATGATTGTCGAAGAGGCAGTGAAACCGGTGAAACTTTTTGTTGCGGCTCTTGGTCCTGTCATGCTCGATCTTTGTGGTAAAGAAGCCGATGGTACTGTGACCTGGATGACCGGTAAAAAAACTATCGAGTCCCACATCTTGCCAAAGATGTCGAAAGCCGCTAGTGAAGCAGGCAAGTCTGCACCGCGCGTTGTCGCCGGCTTTCCAATTTGTCTGACCAACGATGTCGACGGCACAAAGGAACTGATATCAAAATCACTGACCGTCTACGGACAATTGGCCAGCTATCGCGCCATGCTCGACCTTGAGGGCGCCGCAGGGCCTACTGACATTGCCGTTGTTGGTGATGAGGCCGCTGTTGATGCAGAGCTTGAGCGCATTGCTTCCGCGGGGGTCACCGACTTCAACGCAGCTATCATCGCGGGTAATGATGAAGACCGTCAGCGCACTATGGACTACCTGGCATCGAAGGTCTGATTTCACGCCGCGTTCGCGTTCGGCATGACAATCTCTTCTTGCGGCATCTCTTTGGCGAGTAGCGGCACGGGTTCTGTCGTTGTTTTATTTCATTGGGTGCACGATCGGGATGTCTATAAGACATGCCGCTAGATATCATCGCAGCGAGATGTCCCTCCTAAACGTCCGCTTTGTTGATGAAGTCACTGTTGTAATTATGATGAGGAATAAGGAGAGCGCAGCGCGAAGCGGCGCTCTCCTTATTGGCTTGCATGATAGATCCACAAAAGTGCAGATAGCTACTGGTCGGCAAGTTTGACCAGCATTTTGCCATTGTTTGTACCATCAAATAAGCCGATAAATGCAGCCGGTGCATTATCAATACCTTCAAATATTGTCTCGTGGTATTTCACCTCACCGGATTTAATCCACCCCGCCATGTCCTGAACGAACTGAGGTTGTTGGGCACCAAATGCTGAGACAACAAAACCTTTCATGGTGATGAATTTATAGATTGTTTCAGACAGGTTGCGCGGCCCGGGAGACGCTGTACCATCATCGTTATAGGTTGAGATCATGCCGCAGATGGGTATTCTGCCGTTAATCTTCATGTGAGTCAGTGCGGCTTCTAATTGTATGCCACCAACATTCTCGAAATAAACATCGATACCATCAGGTGCTGCTTTTCGCAGTTCTGTCAGAGGGTCAGCGGTTTTATAATTGAACGCATGGTCAAATCCCAATTCGTTGACTAGCTCAGCAGCCTTTTCGTCAGACCCTGCACTACCGATAACAGTGCATCCTTTTGTCTTGGCAATCTGTCCCACAACGCTACCGACAGCTCCTGAAGCAGCGGATACAAAAACTGTTTCACCATCTTTCAATTCACCGATAACTAACAGGCCGCCGTATGCGGTTAAACCAGGCATCCCCAAAACTCCGAGGTAGCAGCTCAGAGGCGCGAGGGAAACGTCGACTTTACTAAGGTCATCCCCTGTGGAGATAAAGAACTCTCTCCACCCAGAAAAATTATTGACGTAGTCACCCTCTTTGAAACCAGGATTGTTAGACGCGACGACCTTACCAACCGCTCCACCCGCCAGTACTTGGCCGAGAGAGAAATCTTCTCGCATTCGCCCGCGCATGTATGGATCAACAGACATATAAATGTTTTGTATCAGGACTTCATTCTCGCCGGGATCGGAGATATTCACTTCTACAATTTCGAAATTGTCGGCAGTTGGTAAACCCTTTGGACGTGACTTGAGATGAATTTCTTTGCTTGATGGCATTTGTAGCTCCAGCGTGGATACATGATTTTTCACGAACTTGGATGATAACACCTACGGCTTAAGGATTACCAAAGAAGGAATGCTGATGCCGGTGATGCCAAAATCGTTATGGTGGCCTAAATTGCCATCTCGATGACCTGCTGGGGCACTGTTTTTCTGTGTTACTTTATGGATAATCGCAGGTCAATATTCGAGCGTTAAACGGCGAATAATTTCATCTAGGAGCGTTAGTGATGCGACACCGTTATGTTGCCCTTTTTGTAGTTGCATTTTTAAGTATAAACTCCGCCCAAGTTCTGGCCGTTACCTTTGCTTTCAAGAGTGAGGACGGTTCGTTACTTGCTCAAGTAATGGTCACTCGTACAAATACAAACAGCGGTGGAGCCGATCTTAGTGATGACGGTTATACGCCTGATGGGGTTAGCAACGCAGCTGATACAACGTTGACGCGATTTTCAGACGCACGCGGACTTGTAATTTTTGAAGAAGCCGGCGCCGGCTCACAGTTTCGAGCTAGAGCCCAAGGTTATGTAGACCAGAACATAAAATCAGCGCAGATAAGTGGCCAACAAGACGTTAGCATTACACTGACCGCCATGACCAAGCAACAACATATCGCTAGCTATCCTTCGAACGTGTGGCTGTCTCAACTTCATTTCGGTGGCGATCTGGCCTTAAAAAAGAACTTCGAATTGAATTGTGCCTATTGTCATCAACAGGCATCGCCTTTCATGCGTAATGAGCGAACGATTGATCAGTGGCTGAATATTTTTGAGCGCATGAATGGCTACGGCGCTCGCTTGCCTGCAGATGACCATCAAAAAATAGCGGAGCTATTACAAACCGAATATCGTGAATTAAGAGAAAACTCTGACGTTGTGCCTTTACCGAAGCCATGGGAAAAGCATCTGTCGAGTATCGAAATGAAAGAATGGGTGATCGGCGACGGTTTTTCTCAAATGCATGACTTTATTATTCATCCGAATGGTTTTGTTTATGTTGGCGACAATTTGTTTGACCGTCTTTATGAAATAGACCCCGCGACTGGTGAATATACCGTTTACAAAGTGCCGCATGCCGAAGGCGATAAAGTAGGGGGTATTTTAGGTAATCGTTTTTTCACGTTTCCCAAGATGAATAATTATTTAGGTGTTCATTCGTTCGCGATTTCCCCGAAAGATGGCAATATTTTTATCACGCCATCAATGCAACAAGCTTTGTTAGAGTTTGACCCCAAAACTAAGCAATTTACAACGCACAAAATGACCGAGGGGTACTACCCGCACACCATTCGAGCGGATGGCAAAGATAGGTTATGGTTTACTTTGGCGGTTTCTTCGCAGGTAGCGATGTTTGATCGCACTAATGGCCAGTTCAAGGTTTACGACTTACCCGCGCGCAGCGTTAAAGAGTGGCTTATTCTAAAATCTCTGCCGTTTATATTTTGGCTAGACCCGGATAAACGCCCGATGCCCAGCCCCGATCGCGAATCGACAGGCTTACCGATGCCCTACGGTATTGACGTCGCACCCGATGGCAGTATTTGGGTGGCACGACTGTACGCCAACGACCTTGCCCGTATTGACCCTGAAACAGACGAGGTCACGATGATGGACGTGCCCTTTAACGGCCCGCGCCGCTTGCGTATAGATGCTGACGGTATGATTTGGATGGTCGCTTTTCAAGACTCCCTATTAGTGAAATATGACCCCAAGGCTGATGTATTTAGCTCCTATGCGCTGCCTGTCATTAATGAAATTCCGTATGCGTTAAACGTCGACAAAAAACGCGGTGTCGTTTGGGTGAACGGCAATCAATCAGATACCATTTTGGCTTTTGATATCGCCAGTGAAGGCTGGAAAGTTTATCCGATGCCACGGCAGCGATTTTTTACTCGTGATATTGAAATTTCTGAAGAAGATGGTGCGGTTTATACCACTAATTCGCACTTCCCGACGTGGCAATCGGAAGGTGGTGTACCCACCTTGATGCGTATTACGCCATTGCCTAGCCAGCAAGACTAAGCCAGATTATGGATAGCCGAACAATGGCAAGTATCGCAAGCTTTGACCTGACAGGGTTGGTGCTATGTTGTTTAGTGGCCACTGTAATGCTGTTTAACAGTAATGCTGCAGCACAATCGGCATCTGAAAATCATGACTGGTTGTATTACGGTGGAGACCAAGGTGGCAGACACTACTCTGGTGCCAAACAAATTAACAAACACAATGCTAAAGACTTAGACGTCGCGTGGCTGCACCGTAGCGGCGATGTAAAAGCACTGGGTAAAGAGATGGAGAATACATCTACCCAGTCCACGCCACTATTGCTGCCAGAATCCGCTGGTGAGTCGTTGGTTTATTGTACTCCCTTCAGTCGCGTCATCGCTTTAGATCCAGGCAGTGGTGCGCAACGCTGGGATTTTGACCCAGGTATTGACCGGCGAGGTACACGTACATTCCGCTGCCGTGGCGTAAGTTATTTTGAAGTGACTAGCGTGCCTGAACAACAGCACTGTCGACACCGGTTGTACCTCGCGACGCACGACCGAAAACTCTGGGCAATTGATGCCAAGGATGGCGCGCCTTGCGATGGGTTTGGCGACAATGGAGAGGTGCGTTTATTCGGCAAAGAAGGTTATATCCCCGGAGATCTCAGTAGTTCGTCCGCTCCCACAATTGGCGGTGGGTTGGTTATTGTTGGCTCCGGTATCATTGATTTTTCCCGCGCTAAAACACCTAGAGGAACCGTTAGTGCGTTTAACGCAATCACGGGCCAGCTAGTCTGGCAATTTGACCCATTGCAAGGCCACGCTAATAGCGGATCAGCCAATGTCTGGGCACCGATGTCAGTAGACGAAGCCAATGGTCTTATATACCTACCTACCAGTGCACCCTCACCAGACTATTATGGCGTTGATAGGCTGGGTGATGATAAACATGCCAATAGCATTGTCGCGCTGGAGTTGGCCGGTGGTAAAGTGCGCTGGAGTTTTCAGCATGTGCGCCACGATTTGTGGGATTATGACACTCCAGCCCAACCCATTTTATTCGACTGGACAAAAGACGGCAGCAAAGTCCCGGCTCTTGTGCAGGTAACAAAACAAGGCTTTGTTTTCGTTTTTAATCGGCTCACCGGTGAGCCGCTTTGGGAAATTACCGAGCAACCTGTACCCCCTTCACAGATTGCGGGAGAAATAACAGCGGCTACTCAGCCCAAACCTATTGCACCGCCACCATTGATTGATTCATTCCTACAGCCAGCTGATGCCTGGGGGTTAACGCCTTGGGATCGAGGTCATTGTGAAAAACAGATTGCGGACTTAAATAATTTGGGGCTGTTCACGCCCATCAGTGAGCAGCTGTCATTGATGTACCCGGGAAGTCTGGGTGGGGCAAACTGGGGCGGAGGCGCACTTGTCGGAAACTCTGGTCTGTTGTTGGTTAATATAAATAATACGGCATTTACTGGGCAATTAATTGCCAGTACGTCTACAGCTGACAGCAAAGCGAGAGCGGACCACCCAGAAAATGGCAAACGAATGCGTGTCACAATGACCGGCACACCGTACGACATTGAGATAGGCGCGCTGGTATCACCGCTAGGCATCCCGTGCAATCCGCCACCGTGGGGTAAGTTAGTCGCTGTTGATTTATTTA
>CAYNZI010000152.1:0-6350 GCA_964401565.1 uncultured Spongiibacteraceae bacterium | reverse complement strand
TAAGATCATGATGTTGTCTGCTAAAATGTCCATTTTCCTATTCCTTAATTTTAAAAAGCGCCATCATGGGTAATGGCTCTCAAACGGACGTAAGTGTTTTGGCCATCGAATATATCACCGTGGCCGTATCAGGCATGATTCTGTTGTACATATTCGAACTTGTGATCGACAAATTAATTGTCACAACGTCTAATGTCTCGGTGATTCTCGAAGAAAATCGTATTGTTCCTGCTTTGCAGCTATCTGCTTCTAAAATTTCCATTGCGTTAATTTTAAGTCATGCGATTCTATAAACATGAAAACGCCGAGGTTTTTACCCGCATTATTAGCATTTTGTATGTTTTCAACAGGTGCGAGCGGGCTTGTTAATCAGTATGTGTTAGCAACCATAACGACTTACATACTGGGCAATTCTATCGAACAGTTTTCTATAGTGATTGCTTGCATGATGTTAATGATGGGGGTGTCGGGTTTTGTTCAGAGCACGATGTCCGACAAGAACCTTTTACAGAAATTTATCGGCGTAGAGGTATTGATGGCGTTATTGGGCGGTTTTGCGCCGCTAGCCATTTATGCATGTTTTGGGTATCTGGAAAATCATTTTCAATTAGTTCTTTATTTTTTCGTGCTTGCAATTGGATTCTTAATCGGGTTTGAAATCCCTCTTGTCATGAGGATTATTGATCAGCATAAAATAAGGCTTAGAACTAACCTTACAATTGTTTATGCAATGGATTATTTAGGCGCTTTTGTCGGCGCAATGATTTGGGTTAAATATCTACTGAAAAACTTCCCGTTAACCGAAATTAGTTTTATTGTTGCCGGCTTCAACTTTATCGTGGCAGCAGCCACTATTCTATATTTTCTTAGCCGAGGCATTATCAAGAAGCCTGTTTTTCAGCTGTGTTTACTAGTGGTTACTGCGGGGCTTCTTACGTATGGCTATGCCAATAATAGAGACATTAACAACCTGCTAGAACAGCGGTTTTATGAAGACCCTATCGTTTACAAAAAAACAACAAAATATCAGCACTTGGTGATAACGCATAATAAGGAGCTAGACGACACTCGCCTTTATATCAATGGTAATACACAATTTTCATCGTTAGATGAAACGAGGTATCACGATTTACTGGTTCACCCGTCAATGGCGGCGGCGACATCAATTCGGCGCGTTCTTATTCTTGGTGGTGGTGACGGGCTGGCTCTTAGAGAAATATTGAAATATGAAGACGTTGAATCTGTCACGTTGGTTGATTTAGACCCTGAGATGGTAGCGATTGCCTCGACCAACGCGATATTAACTAAGCTTAACAGACATTCGTTTAAAAATGCCAAAGTCGTTACTAGTGAAATTCTTGTTTCAGACGCCGCCACAAAAAGAGGCGTTTATTTGTCCGAAAACACCTCGAAAAACACCAAGCCCGAGTGGGTTGCGTCTGTTGACGTGTTCAATATAGATGCAGATCAGTTTTTTAAAACGAAACCTGATATGCTGTGGGACATAGTAATTGTAGACCTTCCTGACCCCTCCTCTATTGAGTTGAGCAAACTCTACAGTAAGCAATTTTACCTAACACTTCGACGCTATCTAGCCACTAGTGCTTATGTCGCGATACAGTCTACGTCTCCTTATCACGCAAAAGAAGCCTATTTGTCTATTGGTGCGACGCTCAAAGCATCGGGCTTTAGCGTTTTACCTTACCGGCAAAATATTCCCTCATTTGGTGACTGGGGTTATTACCTTGCATGGGTAGGGGATGAAGAACCACAGCAGTTAAAAAAACGTTTAACTGAAATTGTGGATTTTGACGTATCTACTGAGTTTATAACGCCCGAGCTGTTAGCTGCATCGTTTGCTTTTGGTAGAGGAGAGCTCGTTTCCGAAAATCTTTGTATTAATACATTGATGCAGCCTTGCTTACTTACCCAATATGTAGAAAGGAGTTGGCTAGTAGAATGATCTATATATTGTTAAGGCGCTTTTATTCCAAGGCGATTTATCGCCTATACAAACACACTTGGGTTGTTATTTCCGAACTACTTTCTAATAATCCTAATGAAAAAATTATTTTGTTCTCTTATGATAAAAAGCTGCAGGGCAGGGATCGCGTTATTCTATGCCTTACATAATATCAACCTGAATAGTTTAATGGTGAACCATGAATAGCTTACACGTTGCACCAGATGCGCTAATGGTACGTGATGGTGAAACCTTTGCGGGGATGCATGTCATCGTTGACCTTTACGGCGCAACCAAACTTGACGACATTAACTTCATCGAAGAAGTAATGATTCAATGTGTAGAAAAATGCGGCGCGAATTTATTACACATCCACCTGCATCATTTTACACCCAATAATGGCGTAACTGGTGTTGCTGTTTTATCTGAATCACACATTAGCGTACATACTTGGCCGGAAAGAGGGTTCGCTGCATTTGATATTTTTATGTGTGGCGAGTCAACGCCTGAGCGTGCCATTGAAATGCTTGAAACGGCATTTAGACCAGAACGGATTATTGTTTCTACCCAGCAACGAGGCAAGTTGCTTGATTGAGATATAGCCAATATCATTTCAGCAGTCGCGCCCTAAAGCCGAGAGCCTGTAGACCCGTGTGATTTTAGGGTAACCTCCTATCCCTTGGTAGAATAGGTCGTCATTGTTATCCTCACATCAATCAATTTATCAGCTGAACGCAGAAAGGCGCTAATGATACCCCAAACCGAAACAATCCATCAGGCCGATACTACCAATTCTGATGATGTTAGTTGGCAACATGCTCTCGCTAACGTCATTCGCGACCCGAAAGAATTGTTCGATCTATTGGAGCTAGACAAAAATAAACTCCCCGATGCCCTACGCGCCTGCCAGGATTTCCCCTTGCAAGTACCTCGAGCATTTGTCGACAGAATGATTAAAGGCGACTGGAACGACCCTTTGTTACAACAAATATTACCGTTGGGACAGGAATTGGACGTACACCCCGGGTTTTCCAGCGACCCCTTGCAGGAAGTGTCAGACAACCCCATTCCCGGCTTGATTCACAAATACCAAGGCCGCGTATTACTCATCGTCAGTGGCGGCTGCGCTATCAATTGTCGCTATTGTTTTAGACGCCATTTTCCCTACCAGCAGAACAACCCAAGCCGAAGTGAATGGCAGCACGCCCTGGACTACATCAGCCAGGATACCAGCATTAAGGAAGTCATCTTAAGCGGCGGCGACCCGCTGGCAGCAAACGACAACAGGCTAAGAGACCTGACAACTCGAATAGCGGATATACCCCACGTCGAGATACTCAGGGTGCATAGCCGTATGCCTATCGTTATTCCACAACGCATTACCAGCCCCAACATGAGCTGGTTAACAAACACCCGCCTGACATCTGTTATGGTTATCCATTGTAACCACCCTAATGAGATTGACCACCACGTCATAGAAGCCTTACAAGCACTCAAGCGGGAGGGTGTTACATTACTCAATCAAACCGTATTACTGGCCGGAATTAATGACAATCCCGACGTTCTGTTAGCACTAAGCAAACGCCTGTTTGCCGCAGGCGTTCTGCCTTATTACCTGCATATGCTGGATAAAGTGAGCGGCGCAGCCCATTTTGAAGTGACCGAAAAATGTGCGCAGGAGTTGATCGGCACCTTACGAAATCAGCTTCCCGGCTATCTCATTCCCAAACTCGTGAGAGAACAGCCCGGCGCACGGTCCAAAATGCCCATCAATACTTGAGCCCCGCCTGGCTATAGAGCCGTTTAAACCCACTAAATAGCCAATTTTCAGTAGTAGTTCTCTTTTTTCACCGATAGATACCTTCGAAACCCGTCATTCACGGCCAGTTTCAATAATCTGTCTTATAATTAACGCTATTAATCACAATACTGTGTAGCGCTCTTGGTAATGATGTTGTGAATTGCTGTGTGTTTGGCCACTTCTCGACACTAAATACCGATAAATACGAAACTTGAATAAGTATCATCGCCCAATGAATAACCTAGATACCATTAGATTGACAGTTCCCAAACAGGAACTTGAACAAGGCCGCTTTTTCGACAACGGAGAAGCGGCTGTCAGTGCGTGGGTTGCGAAACTCCCAATGACCAATGTCGGCCAGACAACTCGCATGCTTTTCCAGGCGCTGGCCGAATTAAACACCGTCAAGCTACTGCCATCAGTGCGAATGGCAATGCTCGACCAGTTGCGAACACCGATCTACTACATCAGTAATGCCCTGAGTAAACACTTCCTGAATCAGCCTATAGTGCTGCCCACAAAATCACGTAAAGTAGCCGCTCTCGATATTGAGATTCATCAGCTACTTGCTACAGGTTATCTGCTTGTCGCAACCCACTCAATCGCCTTGGCTAGCAGCAAAGATAATGTTCAATCACAGATTGCATCAGCACTGCATCGAGTAATCACGGAACACAGTCGAAATATTCAACGGCAATTTCAGCTGTACGAACCTGCCACAAGTCATAGTTGGCACGACCTCCACCAATTTTACTGCCTCGCCAAGCAACAGGGCGTTCTCAATCAAATGGTCGATGACCAGGAATTTGGCCGCTGTACGGTTGAGGAAAGTTATATCCGCGTGTTGTTACTGGGCTGTAGCAAACCCAACCAATTACGGCAGGATGATCTGGAGCGGCTATTCAAGCCTGCAACAACATGGGCCGCGTATTGCACTCTCAACACCGGCGACAACAACAGTTTGTTTCTTGTCGACCTACAGGGCGATAAACCCGCTATTTATCGCGAGCTGTATAAATCACCCGTCGACCCGCAATCGATAGGCCTAAATACCGAGAAGCTCAGCGAGCACCTGTCCCAAGTCAGGCAAGATACCGACCCAGGCAAACTCAACATCACCATCGATGACTGTTTAATTTCGAATGATTTACTGAGTCATTTAATCGTGGCCTGGAGCTTAACCGCAAACCGGTCATTCATTCGACTTGTCACCAATGGCCAACTTGAAATGTGTGTTGGCTTAAGTACCGCGCATCATTTCCTGTCAGGGGAAGCAAACTTCGAATCACTGATTGACGAACCGGGTGGCACAGCCTATTCGGTACAGAACGAAAACCGGTTTATGGAGATCAAATCCAACCCAGTCCGGCAAAAAGACGTATGGGATAGTCCCTATGAAGCAAACCTGAGAGAGAGTAACCCGGCACTCCAATCCATTGATTATCAGGTTCGCAACAGTAAAAAAAATACCCCGGTAGCCGCCAAAAAATACAACAGTTATCCCGTAAAAATGATGAACTCAAGTGATAACGGGTATTGTATAGAAGTACCCGATGAAACCGGTCTTCAAGTGAAGGCAGGTGAAATCATAGGAATTAAGGAATCTGGCAAGGATAACTGGACGACGGCCGTGATCCGCTGGGTTAGCCACAATAGCGGTGAAACATCGCAGCTCGGAATTGAGCTCATCAGCGCTAATGCCTCTCCGTTCGGTGCTCGAATCATGGCGAAAACCGGTGGTAAAACGGAATATGTGCGCGTCATTCTATTGCCGGAAATAGCGACGCTCAATCAGCCAGACACATTGTTAACACCAAGGTTTCCTTTCCGGAGCGGACAAAAACTGACATTAAATCAATATGGAAAGCGGCGGCAAATCAGGCTCGGGGAAAAATTGAACAAGACCGGCACTTACAACCAGTTTGAGATTCAGGAAGTTGCTATACTGAGACAACAGATTGACGAAAATAACGCTGAAAATGGTGAGTTTGACTCGCTATGGAATCAACTTTAATCATCACATAATTCGATGGCGACGATAACGTGTCAACAGACAGGTCAATGCGCTCTAAAACCATCCCACTCAGGACACTACGGGATTTATGGCTAAAAAAAATACAATCAAGTTATTGCTGATCAATGAATCAGATAACGAGGGCGAACGCTTAATCAGCTTGTTCCGCAACGCGGGCCGAGTTGCCCGCGCCAAACGGGCACAGTCTGCCGAAGAACTATTCCGTATGCTGGAGCAAGAAAGCTGGGACTTGTTAATTGCCAACGACAAGCATCCGGAAATAGTGGTTGATCAGTGCCTCGAGCTATTGAAAAAACACGATACCGTCATTCCATCCATTGTCATTCGCGACGGTGATGCCAATACAGCGCTGGATGCCGGCGCCTGTGATGTCATTGCCAGTGATGACGATAAACGCCTGATGTTTGCTGCGTTGCGTGAATTGCGCAGCTTTGACGATCGCCGCCAACTCATTACCACCAAAGAGAAACTGAACAACGCTGAAGAGCGCTGTAACCTGTTAATGGCAGAGTCCCACGAAGCCCTGGCTTATGTTTCAGACGGCATGCTGG
>CAYNZI010000151.1:0-6364 GCA_964401565.1 uncultured Spongiibacteraceae bacterium | reverse complement strand
TACTGAACCGTCCAATGGCCGTTTCCCTGCATTTACAGGGCCTGCCCAAATGCGTTTGGCTAAGCGTTATGCCAATTACGGTAAGGTCGAAGCGGCGAACGACAGGGCTTGGTGGCTGGAAGAAGGAGATGATGCGGCAGGCCCCTATGATGACCCTGAAGTGCGTACAACCTCGGATCGTTGTTTACAGGGCTTTGGCTCAACGGGCGGGCCTCCAATGTTGCCAACCTTGTACAATAACGTAAAACGTATCGTACAAACCCCTGATCATATTTTGATTCTGATAGAGATGGTTCACGACTCTCGAATTGTCCGCATGAACAGCGAGCATATCTCTTCGGACATTCGCAAGTGGATGGGTGATTCAATTGGTCATTGGGAAGGGGATACTCTAGTCATAGATACAACCAACTTCAATGATACGCCTGGACTCTATAATGCGACTCGTGATCTGCACGTGGTAGAGCGCTTTACCCGTACGGAAGAGGCGCTGCATTATAGTTTCACCGTCGAAGACCCAGGCACGTGGATCGAGCCATGGTCAGGAAATTACAACTGGCCCAAGTCTGACGATGTAGTTTACGAGTACGCCTGTCATGAAGCTAACTATGCGATGGGTAACATTCTGCGCGGCGCCCGCATTTTGGAAGCCGAATACAGAGAACAAGCCGCGGCCGATAAAGAGTAATCAATAGCCATCACGCGTAATGCTAAACATATAGGAAGACTCATATGAAATTATTTAGACCCCTGTTGGCCGTCGGTGTGATTGCGACCGCTTACTTTTCAGCCCAGGCTATTGGCCACCATGCATTTTCTGCTGAATTTGACCCCAATCGTCCATTGATTTTGAAAGGACCAGTAACCAAAGTCGAGTGGGTTAACCCCCATTCCTGGATACATTTGGAACATACCAATGAAGCGGGTGAGAAAGAACAGTGGATGGTTGAGGGCGGAACACCCAACACGTTGCTGCGACGGGGTGTTAACAAGCGCACAGTCAAACCAGGCACTTTCATTGTGGTTGATGGCTATCAGAGTAAAGATCGTTCACAGCGCGCTAATGGCCGTAATATCACCTTGGCAAATGGTAAAAAATTGTTTATGGGTTCGTCAGGTACCGGTGCTCCTGTAGATGGAGCCGATACAACAGGGCGTTAACGCCTAAGCAAAATACAGAGTATTCGCACCTATTAGAGAGCGGTTTAGAGCGTGTCATTAGTTTGATAAGTTCTTCCGCTCTTTTTCATTCTCCCTCCCTCCGTTTCATTCCCTCTCTCCCCGCTTTATCGCAACGGCATTTACGTACCGATTGGCCAGTGTATGGTTAAGCTCAGTTTTCAATTATCGGAGTTTAACCATGAAAAAATCTATTCTGACTCTACTTGTGTCGATCGCTATGGCTGTGCCAGTTACGGCTGAAACACTGACTGTTGTGATCGAAAGTCTAGCATCAACCGATGGTCATATCATGCTGCGAATACTCGCAGGTGAGCAGGAGTTTGATGGCGACGTTGAGGCGATCACTTCCATTAAGCAGCGCGCATTGGCTGGGGATAACACGTTCACCGTTGCCAATTTACCCGCGGGAGATTATGGCTTACAAATCATGCATGATAAAAACAGCAACGGGAAACTTGATAGCAATTTCGTGGGTATGCCTACGGAGCCCTGGGGGTTTTCCAATAATGCAACGGGCAATATGGGGCCGCCAGCATGGAGCGATGTGAAGTTCAGTTTGAGCGGAAAAGTCACTCAGCTCATCACGCTCAATAAGTGAGGATGTCACAATGAATATGAACCGTCGTCGTTTCCTAACTGTTGGTGCTATCGGTGCGGCAGCAAGTATTTTGCCATTGTCAGCGTTATCAAATATTGTTGCCGCCAAAGAGGCATCATGGTCAGCTGCATTCAAAAATGCGTTGGAACAGAAACCCTGGTTGGCGGGGTATAAATCTGTTGCCAGCGATTCCTTTCAAAGTCGTGCAGACGTAAAGGGTCGGTGGCCAGCTGACCTTAAGGGGATCTTGTTTCGAAATGGCCCAGCTCGCCATGAAATCGGTGACTTCCGCTATCATCATTGGTTTGATGGAGACGGTATGTTACATGGCTATCGAATGTCTGAGGAGGGAGTTACTCATACTGCACAGATGATCCAAACGCATAAATACAAGGCTGAGAAGGCGGCGGGGCGCGCATTGTACCCAGGGTTTGCAACTGTCCCTCCCAATCCCGCGGCCGTTACCAGCGCCGACGTGACCAATCCCGGCAATATTAGTGTATTGGCTCATCATGGAAAGCTGCTGGCGCTATGGGAGGCGGGATCTCCATGGGAAATGGATGCAGACACTCTCGAAACTAAAGGGGTATACAGTTTTTCCGAAGAGACGGCTGGGGTGCCATTTTCAGCGCACCCTCGGGTTGAGCCCGATGGAACACTGTGGAATTTTGGCTATGTCTCTAGTGCAAATTTGATTGTACTTTGGCATGTCGATAAGAATGGCAAAGTCGTAAAAATGGGTAAGATAGTCTCTGATCCTATCAGCATGCCTCATGATTTTATTGTGACGTCTAAGCATATTGTGTTGATGATGCCGCCGCTGAATTTTCAACGACAAGAAGAGTCGTCGTTTCTCGATTCACATGAATGGCAGCCTGAGTTGCCGACCCGCGTGTTAGTGGTCGATAAAAATGATTTCTCTAACTTTCACTGGGTAGAGTTACCCAGTCAGTGGGTGTTTCACTTCGGTAATGGCTGGGAAGACAGCAGTGGTGTAATTCGCTTTGATGGCGCACGAGGGCCAGACCCGGCTAATATGCTATCCACCTTTAGAGAGATTATGCGCGGAAAGGTGTTGGGGAATGGACCCAGTCATCACACCCAGTACCGCATTGATACTAAAACCTGGCGAGCAGAGGAGCAGCGGATATTTGCGCCCAGTATTCATACGGAGTTCCCGGTTATCGACCCCAGAGTGAGTTGTCGCCAAAACAAACGACTTATTATGATGTCGGCTGATGATAACTCACTACCTGTTCATGCTAATTTGAACCGGGTGAGTACCTTTGATATTGAGTCTGGAAAATTAGCCAGCTATCGTTATGATGATAGCCAGATTCCGGAAGAGCACTTATTTGTTCCAAAACCCGGTAGTGCTGTTGAGACCGCCGGTTGGATTGTTGGCACTGCACATGACTGGAAAAGACAGCTAACATTACTGAATGTGTTTAATGTTGATGCTGTCGACGCGGGACCTGTCGCAACAGCGACATTACCTTATTCAATGCCATTGGGGTTACATGGAAAATTTGTTGCAAGTGAGTAATATTCAACGGAAGAGGCGAGGTTGGAGAGAGTTTTTTTATACGACGCTTTTTTGCCTCGCTATTGCCTGCCTCCTCGACCTCCTTGATATCACGAGCCCATTCACGTCTACGCTAGGCGTTTCTTTGAGTATTGGTTGGTCCATTCACGTGGCGTTTTATCTGCTGAGTGAGTGGATTGAACGTTTTCTGCCGGTTTACCTGGCGGCTATTTTAGTGTCTGCCGTCGGGCTTAGTGTTGGTTTATTGATTGCTGGCATGCTTGTTGAGGGTCGGCCATTACTATTCTTCCAGGATAATTATGCGTCGCTGATTCTTGGGGTGTTTTTTGGCATTGTTGGTTTGGTTATATTTTCAACGCGGACGCATCTTACCGAGGTTAAAGCTCAATTGGTACAGGCTCAAATTAAGCGACAGGAACAGGAAAAGCATCAGCTTGAAACTGAGCTAAAGTTATTGCAGGCCCAAATAGAACCCCATTTTCTTTTTAATACGTTATCGAATGTTATTGGGCTAGTACATACTAAACCCATTGAGGCCGAACAGACCCTAATAAATTTGACAACGTTACTTCGGTCATCGTTGCAACGTACCCGAAAACAATCTGTGACGTTGGCCGAAGAATTCACCATCGTTAAGGCGTATCTCGATATCCAAAAAATTCGCATGCACGGTCGATTGCGTTATACATTTTCTCCGGAAAATTTTGAAAACGATGCAGATTTAAAATCCTGGCCTCTAGCTCCCCTGCTGGTACAACCCATTGTAGAAAATTCAGTTAAACACGGTATAGACCCCGCTGAGTTAGGAGGGTCTATTCACGTTGAGGCGAAAGTGGTGGGATCAAATTTACACATCATCATCGCCGACACCGGTTTGGGTATTCGTCAAGATGGCTTGTCGAAGGCCTCCGCCGGGATGGGCACCGGGTTGAGTAATGTCAGGAACCGTCTTAAGGCGCTGTATGGCGATGCGGCGTGTATGACCGTAGCAGAGAATAAACCGACGGGTGTTATTGTGACCTTACTTATTCCAAGGGAAGGCCAATGACGGTAACAGCTATTGTTGTTGATGATGAGTCCACGCTGGTTGATTACCTCGTCAACAAGCTGGGAGATCTATGGCCAGAGCTTGTCATTGTTGGCACGGCAAACAATGGTCGCAACGCGATTGCTCTCGCCGAAGAATTTGATCCGGATATTGCCTTTCTCGATATCCATATGCCTGGGTTGAGCGGTTTACACGTTGCTGAAGCGTTACCGTCAAATACTAGAATCGTTTTTGTTACGGCCTTCGATGAATTTGCGGTGGAAGCCTTTCAGCGTGCGGCCGTTGACTATCTACTGAAACCGGTAACAAATGCCAGGTTAGATCTAACTATTGAACGCCTAAAAGATTCACCCACCAATCAAGATCGATCTGTGTTAATGCGGTTTCTCGAGGAGGCTGCCACGGGCCAGAAGAATTATCTGCAGTGGATTCGGGTGGGTTATGATGATACCACTCAGTTGGTCGCTGCTGATGACGTTATTTATTTCAAGGCTGACCATAAATACACAGAAGTTATTACCAGAGATAACGTCTACGTCGTGCGCCGAAGCATCAAAGAGTTAAGTGATGAGTTGGACCCCGCGAAATTTTGGCAAATTCATCGAGGCATTGTTGTTCGAGTCGACCAGGTAGCGACAGCTAAGCGTGACTTGCGGGGTCGCTATACCATTACTTTGCGCGACCACCCGCACACATTGCGAACTAGTCAGAGTTATGGCCACTTGTTCAAGCAAATGTAGCAAGTCACAGATCAGCGTAATAATTGTAGGGTGCGAGGCTGAGTCGCTCTCACCCTCACCCTAGAAGACCTAAATTGACAGATTTCTTTGTCAGCTACAGTTAACGATATGTTAATTGAAATGTAGTAGATTTTCATACTTGGGGTGTTATCCTCCGTAGGAAAATAATACAAAGAGGCTCCTAATGTTCAATTCTCCCAAGTTACTTCGTTATCTTTCAGGTGCATTTATTGTTCTCTTCTTCACGTCTTTCCAAGCCTATGGTGAAGGAGTGGATTCCGCCACCGACACACCGGAGTCAGTGGGTGTTGATTCGGTGGGGATGGAGAATTTAACAAAAGCAATGAGTAAGAGCGTTGAGGACGGACATATAGCGGGCATTGTTACGATGATGGCGCGACATGGAAAAATCGTGCATTTTGAAGCGGCGGGATACCAAGATCTTGAAAATAAAGTCGCGATGGAAAAAGATACTATTTTTCGTATTTTCTCTATGACCAAACCAGTTACTGGCGTGGCGCTCAGTCTTCTTCTCGAGCGCGAAATGTTCAAATTGTCGGATCCCGTAGAAAAGTATATTCCTGAATTTTCCAACCTGAAAGTGGCTAAAGCGGATGGTCCTGACGGCATGCCTATCGTTGAAGATGCCAATCATAAAATGACTATCCAGGAGCTGATGTCTCACACTGGCGGTTTGACGTACGGTTTTTTCTCTCAGTCCCAAACAGACACGCTGTACAAGAAGGCCGCAGTATTGGATCAAAGTGGCACCCTGAAAGATATGATTGATAAGCTGGCTAAAATTCCGTTGCGACAACAGCCAGGAAGTCTTTGGCATTATAGCGTGTCTGTTGATGTGCAGGGTTATCTGGTTGAAGTGCTATCGGGAAAGAGTTTTGACGTATTTCTACAGGAAGAAATATTCGCACCTCTGGGAATGGTGGATACTGGGTTTTCAGTAGCACCAGCGAATGCCAGTCGGCTGGCGCGGACCTATAGTCCGGTTGATGGAAAATTGTTTAGCCGTGAAAACGGTCAATATTTGAAGCCTGCCACGTTTTTTTCCGGCGGCGGAGGCTTAACGTCAACGGCTAGTGATTACATGAAGTTTGCACAAATGCTGGCAAATGAGGGTGAGCTAAATGGAGTTCGCATTCTTTCGAAGGAAAGCGTGGAGTTGATGCGGACCAATAAATTGCCGCCTGCTATTAGTGATATTGGTGGTTTTTTCAGTGGTAATCAATTCGGTC
>CAYNZI010000150.1:0-6371 GCA_964401565.1 uncultured Spongiibacteraceae bacterium | reverse complement strand
GTCCGACTGGAGATGCTCGGTCGATTCCCGATAGTTACGCTCAGTCTGCTGTAGATCATCCTTAAGCTGTCGACTGCGCTCCTGCTGATGTTGAATTGTCTGTTCTGCCCGTGCAATTTCGGCACCCACACCGTAAAACCTTGCCTGCACTTCGTTGAACTTGTCCATCAAGTCAGTATGAGCGTCTCGATTCTTTTCGATGTCGGTATCAATTGAACGCTGTTCGGCGATAACAGCCTCCAGCTTCACTTCCAAATCGCGAATCTCGCGTTCATGTTCTTTTACTTGACCGTCCAGGGCTTTCCATTGCAGAGCCTGTAACTGAGCTTTTAACAACCGCTCTTCTTTTTTCAACTCAGTATAGCGCTCAGCCGCCTGAGCCTGGCGCTGTAAGTGCTGTAACTGACGCTCCAGTTCATCTCTCAAATCGGTTAGCCGCTCAAGATTTTCCATGGTCCGGCGCATACGGGTTTCTGTTTCGCGACGGCGCTCTTTATATTTGGAAATTCCCGCGGCTTCCTCAATAAACACCCGCAGCTCTTCTGGCTTGGATTCGATCATACGGGAAATCATTCCCTGTTCGATAATCGCATAGCTACGCGGCCCCAACCCTGTCCCTAAAAAGATATCGGTAATATCTCTTCGACGACACTTGGTACCGTTCAAATAGTAGTCTGACGAGGCTTCTCGGGTAACCTTGCGACGAATTGAGATTTCAGCAAAGTTCGCATATTCTCCACCGACCGTGCCGTCACTATTATCGAATATCAATTCAATAGTGGCTTGACCCACTGGCTGACGATTAACAGACCCATTGAATATGACATCCGTCATATTCTCACCACGCAGGTTTTTGGCGGAACTTTCACCCATGACCCAGCGCACTGCGTCGATAATATTGGATTTGCCGCAACCGTTAGGCCCCACAACACATCCCAGATTGGATGGGAATGACACAGTGGTCGGGTCAACGAAGGATTTAAACCCCGCCAGCTTGATACTTTTTAATCGCATTTTACTTTAACTTTGGTAGGTAAATATTTGATATTATTGATTTTAATAATTCAAAATATTGGTGTGTTCGATTGATATTTTGCCTTCAAAAATCTTGACATAGTGTATAACCTTTAGGCGTTAAGAACCACGCTGATTTAATGGATTTTACTATTTTAACGCCTCGCCAAACCCGAATAAACGCCGGTCCATTACAGTATCTTGTCGATACTTATTGCAACAACGCCGTCAACATCTGCCAAGTTAATCGGCCCTACCCGCCCCTCGATATCCCCGGGACCAGGATTTGCAATACCGTTTTTTGCTATTCGGGCCACAACTTCAATCTCCTGCTGACTAGAGAGATTAAGTCCCGGCGCCATTGCCATAGAATCATCCAACGTTATTATCGCCGGCAAGTCAGAGGCTATTAACTTCGCCACTGCCAACGGCATTCTGGGGCCCGAAGCCGCCCTTGCGAATACAAAAACGACGCTATTACTATTGGCTACAATTCCATCTGCGATAGACACCGATAACTGAATACTCGCATTCGCTGCGGCATCAGGTTGGTCTACTTCGGTAGAGTCGCTAATCCCCAAACGAGACTTTGCCTGATCTATACCCGCCATGATCATTTTTCTATTGGGAGAAACTGGCCCCAGTGAAGGCAGCAGTCGCTGCCAATAATCAATGGCCCCCTGATAATCACCCTGCTCAAAATGAGCAATACCTAACATACCCAACACCGTAGGCTGCTGTGGATTTTGACGCAGTGCCAGCTCGGCAATTTCTTTTACTTTGACGGTCAGGGAACGATTTGAAGACAAATATATTGACTGGGCATATTGGGCCAATACATTGGCGTCACTCGGATAAAGCTTCGCCAATCGTTGATAAGCCGCAGCCGCAGCTGGATAATTCCCTGATTCCATCTGCTTATTAGCCAATAGCATCAGGTAATTCGCATCGTCAGGCCGCTGCTCCAATCGGTCTTCAACCTGCCTAATTAACTGACCAACACCAGCCGCAGAGAGCTCACCGCCCGCGGCTTTATGATGCGCATTCTTCAACGTTTCGGCAATATCCCAATCTGCCTTAGCTCCGGTTTTCTGATAAACAACCACCGCAATAACAGGGATCAGTAGCGCTAATGCAAACGCTGTTTTCAGTGATGTCTTTACGCGCTCAGACGGCGCCTTGTCGCTGGCATCAGTTTCTTCCAACAAACGTCGTTCCAGCTCTATTTTTAGCTGTTCAAATTCAGCGTCATCCAGAATGCCACGCTCTCTATCTGACTCCAGCTCAATCAACCGACCTTTGAAAAAATCTATATTGACGCCACTACGGCTAGATCGCAGCACACTACGATTCATCATCACTGGTGACAACAGGAATAAGGAGGCCAGTAACATCAGTATCACTGGAATCAACAGAGTTTCAGACATGGGCATCTCCACCGTCCTGATCTTTCAGGATATTATTTAAGGCTTTCTTTTCGCTCTCGTCCAACGCTTCAGTCACTGTATCTGCGGGTTCCTTTTGGCTTCGAAACACCATGGCCACGAGACATAACCCTAGCATCAAAAAAATTACTGGCGCCAGCCACAACACAGCTGTTTCTGGATTAAAACGCGGGCGATAAAGAACAAACTCACCGTAGCGGTCAACCATATAATTAATTATTTGCTCGTCATCTCGCCCCTCTTCTAACAGACGATAAAGCTCCCGGCGCAAATCTTTGGCGATAGGCGAATTTGAACCTGCCAAATTTTGATTCTGACATTTTGGACAGCGTAATTCCGCCACAAATGTTTGATAACGCTCTCGTTTTTCTGCGTCCTCGAATTCATATGTTTCCACCACCGCCATTAGCATCGGAGAAAACAGAACCAATAATAAAGCCAACAGCCTCATCCTAATGCTCCATCGGTGCCTGCTAACTGTTCTAGCTTCAATTGTTCAATCAGCGCTTGAAACTTTTCCTGCCAAACCATTTCATTCAGCGGGCCCTGATAACGAAAACGGATAAAACCGCGATGATCCACAACGTATGTTTCCGGCGCACCCGTCACCCCTAGATCGAGCCCCAAAATGCCGGCGGGGTCGAATATATTGAAACGATAAGGATTGCCCTTTATCTGCAGCCAGCGCTGTGCCGCCGGCGCTTTGTCTTTGTAATTAACACCAACAATAACCATGTCTTTTTCAGAGGCCAAATAATTGAGATATCCGTGCTCAACGTGACAGGAAGGACACCAGGTAGCCCAAACATTAACCAGTGTGATACGACCCAATAAGTCTTTCTGCTGCAGTGTAACAGTGAGATCCTCAAGCTTGGCCAAACCGAATGAGGGAAACGGCTTATTAATAAGCGCAGAAGGAAGATCCTGAGGATTGTACTTGCCCTGATCGATTCGACTAACCATCGTATAGAAAAAAATGGCGATAATCGCAAAGGCAATCAGAGGCAAAAATAATTTTAATCGCTGCATAATATCAGAGACCTACCCGGTCTTAATAGCGGTTTCAACGCCCGTCAACTTTTCGCGAATACGCACTCGATAACGCTTATCCATTGCCGCAAGCACGCCACCAAAGGCCATAAGCAACGCGCCCAACCACATCCATCGAACAAAAGGTTTGTAGTGAACCCGAACAGCCCAGGCGCTTTCACCGAGCGGCTCTCCCAGAGCGACATATAAATCCCGGAACAAGCCGTTCTCGATCGCGGCTTCTGTCATCATCTGCCCCTTCTGGGCGTTATAGCGTCTTTTTTGAGGGTGCAGGGTAGCAATAATTTTATCGTCCTCGGACACTGAAATGATGCCCTCTTCACCACTAAAGTTTGGTCCAGTAATGGGCTGGGTGCCTTGAAACTGAAAACTATAGCCAGCCAGTTCCAATTGATCACCGGGCTCCATTCGCACGTCTCGTTCCAGACTATACTGACTCGTAAGACATACACCCAATACACAGACAGCAAAACCAATATGGGCAAAAACCATACCATAATACGCCCGGCTTAATCGGCTTAAGCCATAACTGATCGAGCTGGCATTTCTCAGTTTCTCTTTCACATCTACAAGGGTTGTCAAAATCACCCAGGCGGCAAAACAAACAGCAAGGGCCGCGGCGATATTGTATTCACTGCCGTATAGCCACGGAAAAATAACACCGACTAATACACTTGCCACGGCAGCAACCAGAAGCTTTGACTGCAAATACCCTAACCGTGTTTTCTTCCAATGAGCTGCCGGCCCAACCCCCATAAAGACCATTAGTACAGCCATCAAGGGTACGAAAACCGAGTTAAAATACGGCGGGCCGACTGAGTATTTACCATACCCTAAGCCGTCCATTAGCAGCGGGAATAACGTTCCGAATAAAACCGTTAGCATCGCCACCAGAAAAACGACATTGTTCGCCAATAACAACATCTCCCTTGACAATAACTCATAGTGACTCTTGCTCGATACTGTCGGCGCGCGCAATGCATACAATGTTAATGACGCGCCTATCACCAGGACCAGAAAGCCTAAAATAAAGAGGCCTCGCTCGGGATCAGTCGCGAAAGAATGAACAGAGGTCAGTACTCCCGACCGCACTAAAAAAGTTCCCAGCAAACTTAGCGAGAAAGCAAAAATGGCTAACAACACGGTCCAACTTTTAAACACTCCACGCTTTTCAGTGACCGCTAAAGAGTGAATCAGGGCCGTGCCGACCAGCCAGGGCATAAATGATGCGTTTTCAACCGGATCCCAGAACCACCAGCCACCCCAGCCCAGCTCGTAATAAGCCCACCAGCTACCCAATGCGATACCCGTAGTGAGAAAAGCCCAGGCTATGTTTGTCCATGGACGAGACCACTTCGCCCATGCAGCGTCCAGGCGACCGCTACTGAGTGCCGCAATGGCGAAAGCAAAGGCGACCGAGAATCCAACGTAACCGAAATACAACATTGGCGGATGAATGATTAATCCAAAATCCTGAAGCAACGGGTTGAGATCACTACCTTCAGCGGGGAAATTCGGCAGATGTCGATCAAAGGGGTTAGAGGTCAACAATGAGAACAGCAGGAAACCTACCGAGATCATACCCATTACTGACAGTACCCGCGCCAACATATCCAATGGCAGCTGACGACTGAAAATGGCAACCGCCAGGCTCCACGCTGAAAGAATAAAAACCCACAGCAGCAATGAGCCTTCGTGATTACCCCAAACAGCGCTTAGCTTATAGATCCAAGGTAATTGGGTATTGGAATGAGCGGCAACGATAACTACCGTGAAATCGTCCTGTAAAAACACATAACACAACACGGCAAAGGCAATGCCTATAAACGTGAATTGGCCGACAGCCAGCGATCGACTGAGCGCCATAAGATAGTAGTTACCCCGTATAGCTCCCCATAGAGGAACGATTGAAAGCAGTAACGCCAAACTTAAGGCGACAATTAACGCAAAATGTCCGTACTCTGGAATCATCTAAACACTCTCGGCTGACAAATTATTCAGCTGTTTTGGCGGCGGCATCGAGTGCAGATTGCACTTCTGGTGGCATGTAATTTTCGTCATGCTTCGCCAACACTTCAGTCGCCTGAAAAACACCATTGGAATCAAGTTTACCCGACGCAACAACGCCCTGACCTTCACCAAACAAATCCGGTAAAATTCCCGTGTAAACCACCGGTACCGTTGCCTCGTAATCTGTCACCACGAAATCGACCCGCAGGCTATTGGGATCACGCTGGATGCTGCCAACCAAAACCATGCCGCCGGCGCGAATCTGTTTACCGACTGGCGCCTTACCTGCAGCAATCTCTACTGGAGGATAAAAAAGATTGATATTTTCACGGAGTGCAAAACTCGCTAAAGCAACAGCAAGACCGGTGCCAAATACAATGAGAAGAACGACAATTAAACGTTGTTTTCTTTGGGGATGCATAGCCACTTTAAAAGATACCTTTTATTCGCCATCACGGTGGGTTTTTTTTCTATCGGACGCCTGATCACGACGAAGCAACATTGACTGCTCAATAAAAAAACGTCGATCCCTGCGCAGGGGCGTAATGATCAAAACTGAGAGCACTAGCAGCGCCACACCATAAACGGTCCAGACATAAACGCCATGACCACCCATTGTCAAGAAATCAGAAAAACTATCAAACTGCATAAGCGAATCGACTTTCGAAAACTTTTTTTAATTTGCTGCGTATTTTTCGGCAACAAGCTCTTTTACCCATTTGGTGCCGCGCTCCCGAACTAATATTTCACTGCGGGTGTACAACAACAGCAACAAACCAAACAGTCCATACAAGCCAGCAATCATAATCAATAAGGGATACAACATATCTGGGTGCATCGTTGATTCTTCAG
>CAYNZI010000149.1:0-6385 GCA_964401565.1 uncultured Spongiibacteraceae bacterium | reverse complement strand
AGTACATAGGCTTACCTGCCTCCCAGGCATCTGTGGCGCGATATTTCATATTTCCACCTTTACGATTTTTCCGGCCCATGTGTATCTTGGCGGCTACAAGGAATACTCAGTAACAACCTTCAGAAAAAGGTCCGAGTATAGTTTTCAACGCAATTTTCAGGTTTTGCATCGCTATATGCAACAACAATTTTGATAAAATGAACGCTATAATCTGCCCTAAAGTCTATACTACTGGCAGTGCTTATCAATTTTCTGGAGCGTAACTCGTGACCACATCAATCGTATTCACCTTTGTCGGAGCTGACAAACCAGGCTTAGTCGAAACACTGTCAAATACCGTCTCTGAGTATCACGGTAATTGGCTGGAAAGCCGCATGAGCCACCTCGCAGGTAATTTTGCCGGTATTGCTCGAGTCAATATTAGTAGCGACAAAGCCGAAGAATTAAAGAACGCCTTAACCAGAGCATCCAGTGGTGAATTAACCATCACTGTACAAGAAGAAAATCAACACGGGGGCAACAGCACCCATCAGACTGTTAGCCTCAACTTGATTGGCAATGACCGACCCGGGATTGTCAAAGAATTGTCCAGTGCGCTCGCATCACTGCAGGTCAATGTCATGGAGATGAATACCAATGTGACCAGTGCACCCATGACTGCCGACCCGCTTTTTGAAGCGACCGCGTCGATTCAAGTACCCGCATCGGTGAATATCAACGACTTGACTGATATGCTCGATGATATTGGCAATCAACTGGATGTAGATATAAATCTGGAGATATAATCGCTATCCCAACCACCGCTTTAGTAATATTCGGCAAATTGAAAATATCCATGCCGCGCTAACTACCAGTGCCAAACCGATGATACTGGCCAAAAAAAACTGTAGCATTAGGGTGACATCAACATCGAAAATGAAGATAGCGGAGCCGACAAAGGTTGCCGTTGCAAACAGAGCAAGAAAGACCGTACGGAAAGAGCTTTTTTTGTAAAATTTCATAGAAACCAATCTAATACGCGATGCGTAAAAACCTTGAGAAGCACGCTGTTGTAGCGTTGATGGCGGCACTGACAAAGCGATAACTAAGCTACAACTCAATCAAACACGACAGTCTTGTTGCCCAATACAATAACACGATCATCCAGGTGATTGCGCAACGCACGTGACAAAACACTTTTCTCGACGTCTTTACCCATACGAACCAACTCATCCTTATTATGCCGATGATTAACCCGAACAACATCCTGATCAATAATTGGCCCCTCATCAAGATCTTGAGTGACGTAGTGGCTGGTTGCACCGATTAGCTTAACTCCACGTTCAAATGCTTTTTGGTAGGGGTTCGCCCCAATGAAAGAAGGCAAGAAACTGTGATGTATATTGATCAACCGCCCTTCATACTTTTCACACAGTGACGGGGGAATAATTTGCATGTACCGCGCCAGCACCACCGTATCGGCCTCATGGCGCTCAATAATTTCTTCCACTTGTTGAAACGAGGCTTGTTTATTATTCTTGTCTACGGCGACGTGATGAAATGGAATTCCGTGCCACTCAACCATGCTACGCAGGTTTTCGTGATTCGAGATCACACAGGGAATATCACAATCGAGCTCACCGCTGTGCCAGCGATAGAGTAAATCAGCCAGACAATGTGATGCATGACTCGCCAACAATACGACTTTCTGTTTTATCTCAGAATCCCGGATATACCACTTCATATGGTAGCTGTCAGCGATGGGCGAAAAGTGCTCCTGGAATTCCTCTAATGAATAATTCAAGCTTTCTGCGTTAATAACGCAGCGCATAAAAAACCATCCATTCTCCATATCGGTATGGTTATTGGCCTCCATCAAAGAACCGCCATGTTCGGCAATAAATTCCGTGACTTTTGCGACAATCCCCACCTTGTCCGGGCACGAAATAATTAATCGATATGTCCGCAATGGTGATTCACTCATGTCGTTTCTCTCGAACTTAGTTTCTGTCCATCTGCGATTTTATCACTGCGATAATAGGTTTTAATGACTTCGCAATAACGGTGGTCCATTGACATCATTTATGATTCCTTTTGGAAAGCAGATATATTCTCATGACAAAGGTTTTTCCCAAAATAGCGCTTTACCGGACGACGTATCAAGCTCGTAGCCATTAAAACCTATGTTGATATAGGCTTGTTTAGCAACGACATTACCTTCCAGCACTTCCAGCGTGAGCTTGCAACAACCGCGATCGATCGCGAGGGTCTCTACGGCTGCAATTAACATTCGGCTAATACCCCGCCCCCGATAGTCTGCGGCAACAAAAATGTCGTGAATATTGATGAGTTTCTTGGCCTTGAATGTGGAAAAACCTTCAAAGCCGTTAATGAGACCAACAGCAATTTCCTCGGCGTAACAAAGGAAAGTGACTGCATGGGGTAATTTCGCCAATTCACTAGCGAGACTCGACAAAACAGCCTCGGATAAAGGTGTATCACCACCCATAGGACCGGATGCATAAGCATTCAGTAAACCCGCGATCGCGGACCCGTGCTCAGGATTGAGATAATTTGCTCTAACAATACTAAGGGACATAGACATCACCGTGACTGTAGAAAACGTTTTATTTCTCTGGCAAACAGCCAGAGTCGATCTTGACCCCATAGAGCAAGCACCGTTTTACCAGACTGATCCAACAGCCGATAACTGGGAACCCCCCTGCTGCCAAATTCGTACATTGCCAGGCGGTTGGCTTTCAATGCCTCAATCATATTTGATCCAGCAATGTGCTGCTCCGCCTTGATCCCTACATTGTTCCGACAAATGACAACCCCTTAACTGTTGCGCTCAAATTACAGTCTGATAATCCACTGATTACTGATTACTGATTACTGATTACTGATTGATAAAACTGCACGGCTTTGCCAATATTTTCTACCGAAACCCGCTCGTTCGTCCCGTGGAAACCGGCAATGTCTTCACGTCCCACCTGCATTGGATTAAATCGATAGGCATTATCTGAAACCGCAACGTAATGACGACTATCTGTAGCCGCCACAGTAATCCCCGGGACAACAATGACATCACCGAACACCTGACGCACGCTCGCGGCAAGTAATTCAAATCCAGCAGAGGAGGAGCTCGCAACTGGTGAGGCATTCGTTCCATGCCTTAATACGACTGAAACATCCTCAAAGCCCTCTAACACCTCATTAAAATGTCGCTCTACGCTCTCAGGTGTATCCCGAGGATGAAGCCGCAGATTAATTCGTGCTTTAGCCTCTATCGGCAGTACATTTTCTTTTGGACTAGCCGATAACATGGTCGGAGCAATCGTTGTTCTCATTGATGCATTCATAGAGGGCGAAGAACTAAGGCCTTCCTCTACCAAGCTGCCAAACAACCACCGATTAGACATAAATATTCGCTGTGACAAAGGGAGATAGGGACCTAATTGATCCATCATTTCCCCAGATATACCGGTGAGTCCACCTGCGAATGGTGACTCTTGAATTTTTACAATAGCTTCTGCCAATTTTCCTACCGCTGTTTTTTTCGGCGGCATGGAAGAATGACCACCCACACCGGTTGCGATAATTTCGATGGAAACGTACCCTTTTTCAGCAACATTTATCATGGCCACAGGTTTATCAACTGGCAACAACCCCTCAAGCACAAAGGAGCCTTCATCCAGCGACCAGGCAAACTGAATACCGTCATTTTTCAATTGTCGCGCGATTTCTCCGGCACCACTCAAGCCACTCACTTCCTCGTCATGACCAAAACTGAAGTAAACAGTTCGTTGAGGCTGAAAACCCTGAGTCAACAACGCTTCCGCTGCTTCCATCATTGATATAACGGCACTTTTGTCATCCATGGCTCCCCTCCCGTATATATAGCCGTCTTTTAATTCTCCTGAAAAGGGTGCTGACTTCCACATACCCTCAGTCCCCGGAATGACCGGCACCACATCGTAATGCCCGGTTAACAGAACCGGTTGCAGTTCAGGATCTATCCCCTGCCACTTAAATAACAAACTGTAATCTGAAATAATTGTCCGCTGTGTGTTCTGGTGAACTTGGGGATAACTATCTTCAAGAAAATCGATAAACTGCGTAAACGGTTCACTGTTAACGACGCTTCCCTGCTCAAAAGATACAGTTTGATAGCCGATGGCTTTTTGCATATTGCCGACAGCGCGATCAATATCTACATCAATCGTCGATGCTTCCACATCGATGACAGCCGGTGATTGATAATTCATGGTATTGAACCCTATCACTAGCAGTAAAATGACCAGTGCCAACAGGGCTATTTTTATGAGTATGTTCATCGTTCTCTCTCTTGGGTTATAAGGTATTTTTATCGTCAACTAACATAGCGGGGGATCAACACGATTCCAGTGTGCGGTTCGGATTATAAAGCCGGCACGTACCACTATTTCAAACTGACTTTCACTTTTTTGTGTAATCGTTGTATCTTTTTCATTATTCAAGCGCATCACATAGAAACTGCCATGCCGACAAACCGCCGTACAATAATACCTGTCGGCCGTCTGAATTCTATCCATTGGTACTGAGTCGATGTTCAAGTGCCAGCCGCACATTCGGCCACTCCTTGCGCACTACGCTGTAAACGACAGAATCGCGGACGTAGCCACTGGGATACACTTTATTCGCCCGTAAAACACCTTCCTTTTTAGCCCCTATTCTCGCGATAGCATTTTGAGACCGTTCATTTCTAGAATCAGTTTGAAGCTGCACTCTATTGGCGTCTAAAACCTCAAAGGCATGTGCCAGCAACAATAATTTGGTGTCAGTATTGACATAAGTCCGACGAAATTCCCGCCCATACCAGGTCGCGCCAATTTCTAATCCACCCTGTTCAATGTCTATATTCAAATAGCATGTCGATCCCGCTAACCGCCCTGAGTTGTTATCGATTACGGCAAAGGGAACACGCTCGCCCTCACTTTGCGCCTTCAACATCTTGTCGATATAGCGTTCAGCGTCAGCGAGCTGTTCGAAAGGATTGGTGGTTACATAGGTCCACAATTCCGGTTCCTGTCCGATCGCATACAGTTCACGAGAAAAGTCTCTCGTCAGTGGAACGACCGTCACGTGTTTTCCCTCAAGAGTGACAGGGCATGGTGTATTCACGGATAATTCCTCCGGATAATCTCAGATAAAGTTTAGGAAATGAGCGCCTTTTTTTCTAAGGCAATCAGACCTCGGGTTTGCGTCAAAAATATCATCACCTCGGCTAGCGACAAAACACCCGCAATAAAAAATGCCACCCCAGAGAAATAGACAGGTATGCTGTCTGAGGTAAACTAGGAAAACGATTGTGTCATCAACAGTGGGCCAATGATAGCCGGCTATTGACGAGGTGCTCGATAAACCACCACCGGTTAACTCCATCAACAATTCCGGCAGTACCGGTGTGACAACGGCAAAAAATTATTTTACTATCAGTCCTTGACCTTGGTCATTACTCCAAGGTTTATGCTGCAACTATTCGTTACTTATAGAAAGAGATAACCATGTACCGCATTGGTGAACTGGCCAACCGCTGTGACGTAACAGCCGATACTATCAGATTTTATGAAAAATCCGGTTTACTGTCTCCTGCCACTCGCAATGAGTCTGGCTACCGACTCTACTCTGAAGCGGATAAAGCCAAGGTTCAATTTATACGACGGGCAAAAAACACCGGTTTTACTCTGCAAGAGGTCAGTGAGTTACTGTCTATCCGCGTCGATCCACAACACCATACCTGTGGAGAAGTAAAAACCATTGCCGATGACAAAATCGTCGAGCTGGAACAACGTATTCGCGAACTAAAACGGTTTCAAACATCGCTAGAAAGCCTCAGTGAAAAGTGCTGCGGCGGTGAAGAAAGTGCCTCCGGGTGCTCTATACTCGACGCACTGGAGGATAACTAATGGATTTACTACTCAACTTTTGGCTTTTATTGGTTACGGCCGCTCCCTGGCTGTTATTTGGGTTTGCTATCGCGGGGCTTATTCACGCGTTCATACCTGAAGATATAATAACGAAGCATCTGGGTGGTGACAGCTTTGGCACCACGGTAAAGGCCGCCTTCATAGGCGCTCCTCTCCCCCTGTGTTCTTGCGGCGTAATTCCCGCCGCCCTGGGACTTCGGCGAAGCGGCGCATCCAAGAGCGCTACTGTGTCCTTTTTGGTAGCAACACCCGAAACAGGTGTTGATTCGGTATCTGTATCCTATGCCATGCTCGGTCCCGTGATGGCAATCGTTCGTCCCATCGCGGCGATATGCAGCGCGATAGTCGCCGGCGTGCTCGTCGGTAAAGAGACAGGTCCGCGAACACCCATTGAGAGTCACCAGGAAACAGAGGCTGCTTGCTGCAGTCATAAAGCT
>CAYNZI010000148.1:0-6389 GCA_964401565.1 uncultured Spongiibacteraceae bacterium | reverse complement strand
GGTAAGGTATTCCTTCTCACCAAACAATTTAGGCCGCTGCGTTGGGGTTAATGTAGCGACGTTGTAGTTACCGTTTAAATCCGGTTTCCCGTCGGCAGTGCGCGGGATCTCAGCCCACGCCGCTTGTGTGATAGTCGCCGCAATTAGCAGAGACAATATTTTCGTATTGCGCAATTTCGTATTCATTTTAATACTCCTGGTGGCGCACCGTTAGTTGGACTCAGTTTCAACGGTGAAATTTCAACTCAGTCAAGGGGGTTACGGCGCCACTTTCCGTATAGCAGCTCTTCAACAAATTCAACACATTTGAAATCCAGTATCTGAAAGTCCTGCTCCATTCGGCGATAGAGAGGGAGGCTGATCTTCCATGGTTCGGTATACACTTCAGGATCTTCGATCGTTGCTTCGTACAGCAAATGATTGGGGCCCATTGGCGTATATCGTTCAATAACATGTAATTTGTCGCTGTGGTGATTACCTGCACGATCCAGCCAGCTGCCTGGGTGTAACCCAGTCACGTCCAAAACAAGGGTGTCGCCATCCCAGCTGGCTACCGACTGCCCCATCCAGCTATCAATGGGAGCTTCACCTGGGTCATTGGTGTAGATATTCCGAACGGCATTAGCGTACTGATAAGAGATAAACAGATCGTTATCGCCTTGAAATAACTGGAAAGGAAAAGGCATGTAGGTGGCGCGAGGCACCCCCGGCAAATAGCATTTAACTTCCGGATCGCGATCCAGCCAGTTAGCCTGATTCTCATCGCGCAGGGCCAGTGCTTCAGGTTTATAGGGGATTTCCCCGCCTTCAACAACACCCATTCCCGGCGGGACAGAACCTACCGCCCCAAATGCCAGCGCTCGTTTCGCTGGAATAGGTCCATGCGGACCTTCGCGAACCTGAAGTGATGCTTTAGCCATGTGTTTTTCGAGGTCATAATGAGCTTCACCCAAGGCCTGCCATATACCATTCAGGTCAGGGTGAATACCTCCAGGGCCGCGTGGGGCCACATAGATAGAACCACTTGAAGCCGTATTGTTTGTAGTAGTGCCTGTCATCGGCGCACACGCACTCAACGCCAGAGCAACCACCATCAGCGGGGCAAATATTCGCATAAGTCTCTCAGTACCGGAAACCGGCTTTTTATTGATAAATAAAACCATTACTAACAGGATCATTAACTATTGGGTCGCGATAAACGCCTGTACCTATCATCGCCTGATGAGGCTTATCCCACCCAACACCCGCAAGACCAAAAAAATGAGAGGGAGGATAAAAGCTACTCCGGAAAAAGTCCATAGCCGGACTTTGACCAAAAACCTCTATCGGAGCGCCTATTCCACAGCCAACAAAAAGAATATCGACCGAACTGCAGAGAGTGATAAACTCGATCAGGTCATCACGGCTATTTTTGCGACTTCTACCTAAAAGCGCCGCAACATAGTGCCTTTATGTATTCAATCAGGCATTATATGGCGGCTTTAAAGCAATCTGATACGGGTTTTTCGGCGGCATAGCGGCCTTGGCAGACGGTAAAAAAGCCGGTTTTTGGCTAATCACACCAGAAATTAAATAATGGTAATCAAAATTCAATAACGAAGAGGAATAGCTCACGTGGATATTTCAGGAAAAGTTTCAGTAATAACTGGCGGTGCATCGGGCCTAGGTCGTGCAACCGTAAGACGATTTGCAGGATTGGGTGGTAAATGCGCCATTTTTGATATGAACGAAGAGAAAGGCGAAGCTCTCGCCAAAGAGCTCGGTGACAACGTTATCTTCATTAACACTAACGTGACCAGTGAAGAGTCAGTTCAAGCAGCCATCAATAAAACAGTCGAGACTTTCGGTGCAATTCACATTTGCTGCAACTACGCCGGCACTGGCAACGCACACCGTACCATGGGGAAGAAAGGGCCATTCCCACTCGCAAAATTTACCAAAATCCTTCAGATCAACCTGGTAGGTACCTTCAACGTTTTGCGTCTCGCCGCTGAAAAAATGGCCGACAACGAACCATTGAATGATGACGGTGGACGTGGTGTTATCATCAACACTGCATCAGTCGCAGCCTACGAAGGCCAAATCGGACAAGCGGCATACAGCGCATCAAAAGGTGGCGTTGTTGGCATGACCTTGCCAATCGCACGTGATCTGGCCGTGCTGGGCATTCGCGTTAACACGATTGTTCCCGGACTTATTTATACGCCGTTAATGATGGGTGGTCACGAAGAGCCAACACCTGAAATCATTGAAGCACTGCGCCCACTAAGCAGTCAGGTCTTGTATCCAAAGCGTCTTGGTAAAGCCGATGAAATAGCGCACCTGGCTCAAAGCATTGTTGAAAATGATTACATCAACGGTGAATGTATCCGTATGGATGGCGGCATTCGCATGCAGCCAAAATGATAGCCATACAAGCACTGTATTAACCTGGGGTATGATCGTGGGCTGGATTCTATTTATAGTTTTTGCTATTTGGGCAATAGGCTTTTTTTACTTACGTGGAAAAGACCTATCACCCTACGACCTACCCGAAGGCCAACAATTTAGCACCGGAGATGCTCTTAATGAGGAGCATCACGCCGTACATAAAAAATTATCCGGCATGACGACCAATGCCGATGGCAGCCCTGCGTCGCGCAAAGTTGGTGCAATACGCGAGCGAATGGATACAATGTTCGCTGGCAGAGAATTCGACAGCACGTTTATTTCAACAAATGCCGACGGAGTTCCAGCTGAGTGGGTAATGGCACCTGGGATCGACAGCCGTAGACGCGTTCTTTATATTCATGGCGGCGCATTCATGATGGGCAGCCCCTTAAGTCATCGCGTTATCACGACACGATTTTCAAAAGCTGCCAATGCTGCAGTGCTCGCTATCGACTATCGCCTGATGCCTGAAAATAAGCGCATTGCAGGGATCCAGGATTGTCGCATTGCCTACAACTGGATTCTGGAAAATGGGCCTCAAGGCTCAGAAACAGCCAGCCATTTAATTGTCGCAGGCGATTCAGCGGGAGGCAACCTGACCTTGTCGACAATAGCTTGGGCGAGAGACCAGAACATGCGCAGCGCCGATGCAGCCATTGCATTATCTCCAGCAACAGACAGCACCTTTACCAGCCCAAGTATCAAAGACAACATGGCGAGTGACGTCATGCTTGGGCCTATGTTCAAAATTCTATCGAAAATACCCCACACAGTACTCCTGTGGGTGACCTGGTTTAATAACCGACTCAATCCACGCGACCCTGCTATGTCGCCAGCGAGGGGCAGCCTGTCAAATTTGCCACCAACTTTGGTTCACGCCAGCAACGTTGAAATACTCCGCGATGACGCCCGCCGCTACGTCAACAAAGCGGTCGCCGAAGGCTCCACAGCAAAGCTTCAAGTATGGAATCACGTTGTCCACGTTTGGCATATATTCGATCCCGACTTGACCGAAGCCCGCCAGGCTTTCGATGAAATCGAAAAATTCATAGAACACTATGCACCGAGCCAATAACACCATCACAATGAGTGCTTTTATTCCACATTAATCGATGCTCAATTCAACAATCACTAAACACACAACAGCAGGTTCATACACGCTATCTGGGGCTTCGGCACAGGTGCCAACAGCGGAAGAGTTTCGTGTATACCCTATTAAAATAAACGGCCAAAGAGGTTTCTAGTTTTGTTTCACACACCCACCACATTGCATGGGCTGATAAAAATAGTCGCATGGACAGCATTATCAACACTAGCCGCATCAACAAGCGCTTATGCCAACTGCGAAAACACTGACGCTAAACCCGGTCTCAATCAACTATTTTCTACAAGTTGGGGAACCGAATACAGTGGTGAACGCTTTCAATCATCCGAGAAAACCTCAATCAACGCCGACAACGCGTCAACACTTTCATTAAAGTGGGCGTACGGGTTATCTACAGACCAGCCTCGTTCTTATCCGTTAGTGACTGAAGATACTATTTTCATTGGCGATGGCGGCCACGGATTGGTCGCTCTCGATAAAGAAACCGGCTGCGTTCGCTGGGAAAATACCAGCATCAAAGACATTAGCACCTCGATCGTATCAGAGCAGGTTGATGGCCGTACCTTACTCATATTTTCTGGGCGCCGATCAGGCGTACATGCCGTTGACGCCAGCACCGGAGATCAAGTCTGGTCCAGCGCTCCAAAAGTTCACCCGGTACCCATGTTTTCCGGCAGTCCTTTAGCCTATAAAGACATGGTCTTTGTTCCCATTTCATCGATGGAAATTGCCTTGTCAGCCAATCCATTTTACGGCTGTTGCAGCACCAGTGGAGGTATGGCTGCACTGGATATTAGAACCGGCGAGTTACTTTGGTATCGCCCCACGGTTGAAGAAGCAGGCAGTGTTGTCACAGGCAAGCATTTTTTGTTTGTGGAAAAACGCGGCCCGAGCGGCGCACCTGTTTGGGGTGTTCCAATGCTGGATACCACGCGAGATTTGCTCTTTTACGGCAGTGGCCAAAACTACTCACTGCCAGCCAGTCTGACCAGCGACGCTATTTTTGCCGTCCATATAAAAACAGGCGAAATAGCCTGGGTTGAACAATTCACCGCCGGCGACACTTTCAACATGGCCTGTACGATCTCCCTCGATCACCCTAACTGCCCCTCAACAATGGGCCCCGACGTCGATTTTGGCGCGCCGCCGTTACTAACCCAACGGCTTACAGGAGAGGATATTCTGATAGCGGGACAAAAATCCGGACAGGTTTATGGCATTAACCCCGATAACGGCAAAACAATTTGGTCAACACGTTTCGGCCGCGGCGGGCCCCTTGGAGGCGTACACTGGGGAATAGCGGCTAACCCCGAGCTAGGGTTAGCATTCATCCCGATTAGCGATGTTCCCGCATTTCCCTCAGACCTTCCTGCCGCACCGGGACTGTATGCCATTGACGTGAAAGACGGCACATTACGATGGTCTGTTGAACGTGAGGCCACATGCGAAGAGCGTAGCTGCTGGCCAGGCCTTTCTGCGGCTATCACCGCAGGACCCAACATTGTAGTAGCAGGGGCAATGGATGGCATGCTGGAAATATACAGAGCCGACGACGGCAAAAAACTCTGGTCATATAACACGCAAACGGATTACGACGCTGTTAATTCACTGCCTACAAAAGGCGGCACCCTGGATGCACACGGCGCTATGCTCGCAGGCGACTTATTGATTGTCTCATCGGGTTACGGGTCTTTTGAGCAACAAGGAGGCAACGCCTTGCTGGTGTTTGGCCCGACAGCGGAGGAGGCGCCATGAACGATTCAACCATGCTAGCCGGCCGCGGCCGCCGTCTATTCGCCACCATCATTGATCTCATCGTTACGCCCATTGTTGGTGTAGCTATTATGTTGGTAACAGGGATTCTCGAAAGCGCAGAGGCTTATGCCAGCACAGAACAAACGGTCGCCAGAGTGTTAATACTCGCGATATCCAGTTATTTTGTGGTCAACGGCTGGTTATTATTTTCGCGTAGCCAATCAATGGGAAAGGCGTTATTGGGAATTATGATTGTTGACAACAACAGCGGTGAACCCGCGGCTTTTTGGAAATTAATACTATTGAGATTATGGGCATTGCCGCTAATCTATTTATTAGTGATACCGGTTACGGCCCTTATTCCGGTGCTTGATCAGGCATGTATTTTTGGCAAGTCTCGACGCTGTTTGCACGACTATCTTTGCAGTACCAAGGTCGTAAAACGGCCTTAATCAGCTCAAAGTAGCCGCTGAAAATAGCCCTTGTGTGTGTAATGTCCACACACACAAGGTAAGCATGTTACTCCGGCTTTGGCGCCATCGCCTGCTGCAATTGCTTAAGCAACCCCATTTCCTGTTCATTGAGCGGCTCGTTATCACAACGTGGATCCGTTTTTTGTAACACGGCCAACACTTCCTTACTTAAAGGAATCGGATCACAACCGTGTCCGGTTTTACAGATCATGTCCCACTTCGGTTCAGCTTTGATATGACATCCAAAGCAGTTGCCTCCAAACCTGTTGACGACATCAACAAAGCCGCGCTTCCTGATTGCCGTACCGGTTGCGGAAACATCAAGTTCAAAAAACTCCCAATCTTTAGTGGCGGGACTAAACCCTTCACCATGTTTAACCATGACTTCTCCCGGCACCAACTGAACCACCGAGCCCGGCGGATATACACCGCCATCTGGAGAGCTGGCCACCGCTACTGTCGACGCTGGGTCACCCAATAAATTGTCCACGTAAAATCCGTCGACTTTCGTCATATCTCTCATACAGTCAAAGGTACTATCCGAAATTTCAATAGCCCCATCTGCACCTTGTTCTGCTGCCAGGCCGCTGTTAGAAGACACCATCGCCGCGATCGAAAAGGCTATC
>CAYNZI010000147.1:0-6408 GCA_964401565.1 uncultured Spongiibacteraceae bacterium | reverse complement strand
GATAGTGAGTTCCGATTCCACAGTGGCCCCATTGGTTAAGTCAGAAGGCATAACCTCTGCTGCCGTGCATGACGAGCAAAAGCGTACAATGAAAACAGTATCAATACTCATTTGGGACAGACATACTCGACTTTTTCACTGGTCACTCGTGCTGGCTTTTTCGTTTTCCATGACCACCGGATTGCTGGGTGATATCGATTGGATGGATTGGCACATGATCAGTGGCTATAGCATTCTTGGGTTACTGATTTTTCGATGCTTAACCGGGTTGTTAGGAAACGATTACGGCCATTTTTTTCGCTTTCCGCTCAGTCCCCGATCAGTATTTGCTTATGTAAAAGGACAGGCCGATTTCCCAGGCCATAATCCTCTCGGTTCGTGGATGGTCGTGGTGATGCTTATAGCATTACTGCTACAGGCGGTGAGTGGACTAATGGCTACTGATGATATTTTTGTTGAGGGGCCCTGGGTGATGTGGGCTTCAGATGAATGGGTGAGTTGGGCCGGGCAGCTTCACGGGGTGATATTTCGTGTACTTATCGCCTTGGTCACGTTTCACCTGCTCACCATCCTTTTTTATCGGGTAGTGAAAAAACAGCGTTTAGTGGGGGCGATGATAACCGGAAACAAGTTTAGAGAGTGTAGTAATGAGGCGGTGACAAGGATATCGGTCGGCCGCCTATTGTTACTAACGATAATCGCGGTTGCGACTACCTGGTTGTTGATAGAAATTTAGTTTACTTGTCTTTAAAATCGTCGTGGCAACCTTTGCAAGAGCCTCCAAGGGCCTTGGTTGCTGCGCCGTAACTTGCCATGTCGCCGGATTTTGATGCGGCTGAAAACTCGTCTGCTTTAACCAAAAAATCATCCATTTTGGCCTGAAAGTCGTCCTCATTGTCCCAGATTGCAGCATTGGCTTTTGTTTTGCCATCGCCGCTGCCTGCTGGGAACACGTCAGCGGCGATTTTCGATAAACGAGCCACAGATTCTGCATGGTAAACCTGGTTTTCATTAAACTCAGGCATGCCGCCCATTGATGAGTAGGCGGCGGTAAAATGACCGCCAATGGCTTCCATGATTCCCTGGCGATGTTTTATGATTGATTTGGTATCGGCTGCATTGGATGCTGAGGCTATTACGAGTGCACACAATATGCCGGAGGTAAGTGTTTTTATTTTCATTCTGCGAGCTCCATTAGAAAAATCAGGCTCAAGACTGCCAGAATATAATGGAGAGTACAATTGGTTCAGTAAAATAGCCTTACCAGCGTAGGGTAATGTCAGGGCTGTTTAGTCGATCGAGAATTCTTCAAGCGTGTAACTGCTATCGGGTTGATAGCGAAGAATCCAGCCAGTTGCATGCCAGTCACCCAGAACAATTCTCACGGCAGAGCTATCGCTGTCACCGGCAGGTGCTAAGTCTACTTGATGGATTGCCGGTCGATGAGTGTGCCCGTGAACCATTAGCTTTACGTGATTGCTTTGCATCACACGGCGAACTTCTTGCGGATTGACATCCATTATATCGGCAGCCTTGTTACTACTGGCTTCTTTGCTGTCGGCTCGCATCCGTGAGGCCAAAATCCGGCGCTCGGTCAATGGCTGGGAAAGTAGGGCGGACTGCCATGCTTCACTGCGGCACTCGGCGCGAAACGCCATATAATCAAGGTCATCAGTACACAAGGTGTCACCGTGCATGAGCAGTATCGCTTGTCCATACAGATTAATAACGGTGGGGTCTTCCAGCATTTGGCAGCCAGATTGGTCTAGAAATTCAGTGCCCATTAGAAAGTCGCGGTTGCCATGCATCAGAAAAATGGCGGTGCCGGACGCGGTGACATGTTTTAGTGCGGCTATAACTGACTGAGCCAGTTCAGAATCATCGTCGTCTCCAATCCACACCTCGAAAAAGTCGCCGAGTATATACAGCGCGTCAGCGTTAATCGCTTGCGATTGCAGGAACTGAAAAAAAGCCCGGAGTACTGCCGGGCGCGATGGGTCGAGGTGTAAGTCAGAAATGAACAGTGTTGTCATGATGGTCTCTGGGTTAAGGTGTTCTCTCCCAAAGAAGAACCTCTATTCAGTTAGTTCAGCGGACTCAATGACGACGTCATCAACCGGAACGTCTTGATGTCCACCTTTGCTAGTTGTTGCTACGTTCTTGATTTTGTCGACCACATCCAGCCCACCAGTTACTTTACCGAATACCGCATAACCCCATCCTTGACTGGTTTTGGCAGAGTGATTGAGGAAGTCATTGTCTTTGATATTGATAAAAAACTGAGCGCTGGCTGAGTTCGGATCCATTGTTCTGGCCATAGCGAGCGTGCCAAAATCGTTAGTTAGGCCATTGTCAGCTTCATTCTCGATTGTTTCGCGTGTCTCTTTTTGAGTCATTCCTGGCTCAAAGCCACCGCCCTGAACCATGAAGTTATCGATAACACGGTGGAAGATAGTGCCATTGTAGAAGCCATCCTTGACGTATTGGGCGAAATTTTCAGCTGTTTTAGGTGCTTTTTCGTAATCCAGCTCGACAGTGATGTCGCCGTAGTTTGTTTTAAAAATGACCATAAAAATCTCTATCTTTAAAGTTAAAAGGCAAAGACGCTATAATACGGGTTTTGCATCGTTGGCGGAACCATCATTCGGCAAAACTTATGATGTCGTGACACTAAAAGTGGTAAATTCACACTCAACTGACCTTTCTGGAATCCTGATTTTAATGAGCAATAACCCAACTGTAACTGATACGACTCCCGACAACTTTATTGAGGCTATCATCAGCAAAGACCTCGCAGAGGGGACCATCCCAAAAGTCGTGACGCGATTTCCTCCTGAGCCTAATGGATACCTCCATATTGGGCATGCCAAGGCAATTTGTGTCAATTTTGGTTTGGCCGAGACATTTAACGGCGAGTGCAACTTACGTTTTGACGATACCAATCCCGCGAAAGAAAACCAGGATTACATCGACGCGATTAAAGAGGATGTCCGTTGGTTGGGTTTTGAATGGGCGGGCAATGTTCGTTACGCGTCTGATTACTTCGACCAATTCTATTCATGGGCGCTACACTTGATAAAGAACGGAGACGCCTATGTTTGCAATCTAAGCCCAGCAGAGTCTAGTGAGTACCGAGGTTGGGCTACAACACCGGGGAGGGATAGCCCGTATCGCTCACGGTCTGTTGATGAAAACCTCGCGTTGATTGAAAAAATGCGGGCGGGGGAGTTTGACGAAGGGTCCTGCGTACTGCGTGCGAAAATAGACATGGCGTCATCGAATATGAATTTGCGCGATCCTATTTTGTATCGGATACGCAAAGAAACTCATCACCAGACGGGAGACAAATGGTGCATATATCCGTCTTACGACTTTGCCCATGGCCAGGAAGACGCTATCGAAGGGGTGACCCATTCAATATGCACTCTGGAGTTTGCTGACCATCGGCCACTCTACAACTGGTTTCTCGAGCATTTGCCGGTGCCGGCGACACCACATCAATATGAATTTGGTCGTTTGCACCTTAACTACACCATCACTAGCAAGCGTAAGCTGAAGCGATTGGTTGACGAAAAGCATGTTGGCGGTTGGGATGACCCGCGTATGCCGACAATTTCCGGAATGCGCCGTAGAGGATACAGAGCACGGGCATTGAGAAATTTTTGCCAGAGCCTTGCTGTCGCCAAAACTGATGGGGTTGTCGATGTTGCCCAGCTCGAGTTCTTTATCCGAGAGGATTTAAATGAGCACGCACCGCGAGCGATGTGTGTATTAGATCCGGTTAAAATTGTGATCGATAATTTTGACGAGTATATCAGTGACTCGTTCCAACTGATGACCGCTCCGTGCCACCCAAATAACGAAGCGATGGGTACTCGGACGTTACCTTTTACCCGAGAACTGTATATAGACCGCGCCGATTTTAGTGAAGATTCCAGTTTAAGCCGAAAGAAATTCAAGCGGCTGGTGCTGGGCGAATATGTTCGTTTACGCAGTGCCTATGTGATTAAAGCCAATGTTGTGACAAAAAATAGCGACGGTTCAATCGAGTCCATTTCGGCGTCTCTGGTACCGGGAACCGTTGGTGACAATCCGCCGGAAGGTATCAAGCCTCGCGGTGTCATACACTGGGTATCGGCCAGCGAGGGGAAAAAGGCAGAAATCAGGTTGTATAAACGTCTGTTTGATCATGAGTCACCCGATAGGAGTGAGGGGGATGTGACGGACCATTTGACCCCTGACTCAATGACTGTGTTGCGCGATTGCTGGATAGAGCCCGGTTTGGCTCTAGCGGTTCCTGAGACCACATTTCAGTTTGAACGTGAAGGATATTTTGTTACAGACCGGTTAGAACACTCTTCGGAACGTCCGGTTTTTAACCTAACGATAGGCCTAAGGGACAGTAAATAAAAATAGAACGAGGGGATGTCTCAGCATAATGTCGTGAATGTTAATGCTGGGACGTTTGTTTTTCTTCGTTCATTTCCCCAGATAACCTGTTGACTCTGATGTAGATCACCTTGCCGGTGGATTTTAATAGTCGCACCTGGTAATGGTGGTCCTCATCAGTTTGTTGCACCGAGAGAGCCATCCCGCTAAACAGCTTTTCTGCTTGTTTGATAATTTCTTCGGTGGTGAGTGGCCTCGTTAACGTCGCCATGACGCGGGGTGCTTGCAGTAGCAACACGCTCGATGCGATTAAGGCGATGACAGATTGCCTGATGAAGGTTATAACTCTTGGTCTGAGCATCGATTATTTCCTGCGTAAAGGTGTATGAAATCACTGGGTAAAATGACCAGATTGCTCTCAGAAACTTAAGTGACACCCTATCATTAGGTTTGCAGGTCATTGACCACTAACTAAATCCGCAAACGTTATTCACAATAACGAACATCATACCAAGCATCGAGCCAATTCTCCGTCACTTTACCTGTATATGCATACAATTATCATAAGTCATTGATATACAAAGGTATTTTATTGTGGTCAAAAATCAACCATTTAGTTGAAAGCCTCGCATTTCAGGGGTAAGGCAACATATCTCCCCAACTTATCCCCTAACTTATCCACAGATTTTGTGGATAACACGGCTGTTACTTTCTTTCCGGTTTCTGATAAAACAATTAACCCTAGTCTGGAAGGGCTTTGTAAGCCTAGGCATGCTGTCGAGAGCCCTATGTTGGGCAAATAAGTAACGCAGGTCTTTTGGATTATGGGTAGAAATAGAGTGGGAAGGAGCACTATTCCTGTTTATACTTGGCGGCTTGATTTTCGCGTAATATTCACGCAGCTATAACTAATTGTAGACAGATCTAACCGCCCAGAGGCCTATGAATGAAACAAGCGTTTATCACCATGTTGAATATGCAGGATAGGATGAACCAGAAAGTACACCCTGATTGGGTTGCGCAACAGTTTGATTGGTATCGAGCTATTTGGATCGAATGTGGAGAGCTTGTTGAGCACTACGGTTACAAGTGGTGGAAGAAACAAACGCCAGATATGGATCAGGTGAAATTGGAAGCGATCGACATCTGGCATTTTGGCATGAGTGCATTGTTTGCCGATGGTAAAACGGTAGAAGAGATTGCCGAACTGATGGAAGACCAGCTGGAAGCCTATCAGTATATCGAGAAAGACGTACGCGAAGCGACGGAATTACTGGCGCAGCATAGTCTGGAGACAAAGGGTTTTTCAGTACGTTTATTCTGGGACTTGTTAAATGCTACGGGAATGGACTTTGATGATTTGCATCAGCAGTACATCGGCAAAAATGTTCTCAATTTCTTCCGGCAGGACAATGGTTACAAAGACGGAAGTTATATCAAGCAATGGCAAGGCAGGGAAGACAATGAACATCTGGTCGAGATTCTAGCGGAACTCGATAGCAAGAAGCCGACCTTTGGTGATGAAGTGTATCGGTCATTGCAGCAGCGGTACTCGGCAGTAAAAAACCCTAACTAGTTGTTAAACACAACACCTACTAAGATTTTATCCATGACAGAGTCCACCTCTCAGAAAGTGTCTACCAGTGCTCTGGCCAAAACACTGGAAGTTCCATCGCAGCAGTTGTTCTCAACGCTAAAAGATTATGGCTGGATCAGGAAGTTGGAAGAAGGGTGGGGGCTGACCTCAAAAGGTGAATTTGAAGGTGGCGAATATGTTCATAGTAAGCGTTATGGACGTTATATCGTCTGGCCCGAAGTTCTTGCGGATCACCCTTTATTACAAGCACTTGAAGATAATCGACACATTGCCGCAACAGCTATCGGTAAGTCAGTGGGCATTAATCCACGAGAGGTCAACCGAATACTTGCCGAATTGGGTTGGCTAAAACACGGATTCCAAGGATGGGAGCTAACACCTCTGGGTGAAGAGCGTGGTGGCATTCAACTGGAGAATGAGAG
>CAYNZI010000146.1:3013-6435 GCA_964401565.1 uncultured Spongiibacteraceae bacterium | reverse complement strand
GTCTGGCCGATGGTCCTGATGAAGTGCATCATATGGTTGTTGGTCGTGCCGAAGCACAGAAGCACGGTGCCTGGTAATAGCTGTAGCCTTGTAAAATAGACCGAGTATTACAAGGATGTAATATCACCATCAGTATCTTCTCAATAAAACCATTCCCATAGGTCGCTGTGGGAATGTATTATCCATTGTCTTAGTTCTCCCAATAATCTAATAAAAAAGTGAATCGATATGATGAATAAATTGGCTTCGGCTATGTTGTTATCGTTACTGGTGTTTGCACCACTCAGTTACGCAGATGTGAAAGGAAGTGTGAGTGATCTCGGCTGGATGACCGGGTCATGGTCAGCGCCATTGGGTCCAATGACCCTGGAAGAGAACTGGATTGAGCCGGTCGACGGTTCCATTGCCTCTCTGGTACGAATTAGTGGCGAAGGCAAAACCGCAACGATCGAGCTGATCGTTATCGAAAACAAAGGTGATACCCTAGAATTGCATATTCAGCAGTGGGATCCGGGTTATAAACCCCGTGCAGCAGCGCAAACCATGAAGTTGATTGATCTGGGTGAAAATCGTGTTGAATTTGAAGCAATAACGCCAGGAAGCATGAAAAAACTGGCTTATAGCAGTCCTGCTCCTGGTAAATTCAATATAGATATCGTCACTGCAGATGACAAGCCGATGCAGCTAAACTTAAGCGCAAAGTAGTTTAGGTGACAACGCCGATACAATAGAGCGAGTTGGCTGGAAATAGCGAAAAATAATCACTACTGGCATTGCCGTGAAACGGTAAGCCAGTAGTGATCTGGTCAGTCAACATTTAGCGAAAATTTTATCCGCCGAAAGAGGCAATGCCGGTTTGTGCCCGGCCCAGAATGAGCGCGTGAACATCGTGTGTGCCTTCGTAGGTATTCACTGTTTCCAGATTACACATATGTCTAAATACCGGAAATTCATCGGATATGCCGTTGCCGCCATGCATGTCGCGAGCTACTCGAGCTATATCCAGAGCTTTGCCGCAAGAGTTGCGTTTTAGCATCGAGATCAGTTCAGGGGCCAGTTGACCATTGTCCTTAAGGCGCCCCGCTTGTAGGCAGCCCTGCAAGCCAAGCGTAATTTCTGTTTGCATGTCGGCCAATTTTTTCTGAATTAATTGATTGGCAGCCAACGGACGGCCAAATTGTTTTCTGTCGACCACGTACTGGCGTGCAGCGTGCCAGCAGGCTTCTGCAGCGCCCAAAACTCCCCAGGAAATACCATAACGCGCGCTGCTTAGGCATCCCATAGGGCCTTTTAGCCCTTGCACATTAGGTAACAGGTTTTCTTCGGGTACAAACACATCTTGCATAACAATTTCACCGGTGACAGAGGCACGCAGTGATAATTTACCTTCAATCTTCGGTGCGCTTAAGCCTTTGAAGCCCTTCTCCAGCACAAAGCCTCTAATCACGTCGTCATCTGTTTTTGCCCAGACCACAAATACGTCAGCAATGGGCGAATTGGATATCCACATTTTTGCGCCGTTCATTTTGTAGCCACCATCGACCTTGGTCGCCCGGGTAGTCATACCGCCGGGATCAGAGCCGTGATCGGGTTCAGTAAGGCCAAAACAGCCAATCCATTCACCACTAGCCAATTTGGGCAAATATTTTTCCCGCTGGGCTTCATTGCCATAGGTGTAAATAGGGTACATGACCAAACTGGACTGCACGCTCATCATCGAACGATAGCCAGAATCAACGCGTTCTACTTCTCGGGCGATTAAGCCGTAGCTGACATAATTAACGCCAGGACAACCGTAGCCGGAAATGGTTGAGCCCAACAATCCGAGCTCGCCCATTTCTCGAAAGATAGAGGGATCAGTTGATTCATTGCGATAGGCCTCGGTTACGCGAGGTTGCAGTTTGTTTTGCGCATATTGTCGGGCGCTGTCTCTTATTAGTCGTTCTTCTTCGGTTAATTGTTGTTCCAGTAAGAAAGGGTCTTGCCAGTCGAATTTTGCCCAGTCTGAAGCGCTCATTGGTTGTTTCTCCTGATTGTCTTTGATTCGTTGTTGTCAGTTGTTAAGGATTGTAGACGACAAAAATTTAATACGGTAGTAGTGGATGACTAAGATCGCCGGCTATCAACGGTGACAAGTCCAGTGTGTCATCTTCGGGGTAGAGCGTGTTAATACTTAAGTGGGGTTCGGAAACATACGCCGCCGGACCCAGAGCACCTACCGTTTGTGTGACACTGTAAAAGCGCTTAAGCGCACCGTCTATTTCCATCTGAACTTTAAAGCTGGCCATCGGTTCCAGCATCGCTGCACGCTGTGCCCAATCATCGGGAATACTGGGGTGAACTTCCAACCGGTCCAATAACTGCTGGCCGTCTCCATTATTGCCGTTCAGCATAATACCTTGTTTAAGCGACATCATAATGACTGATAAGGTATCTTCCCAGCCACTAATAATATTTCCTGCACCCTGACGGTTAAACATAAAATCATATAAATTACTGACGTCGTCCAGAGAGCGGCCGGCGTTGCTATTGAGATAGAAACCCACCCACCCGCGATTAACCATTAACAGGTTACCCAGGCCGTCCGTAAGGGCTGCGGGGTAGGGGTCAAGTGATCTCAGTGTCAAGACCATTGCCTTGCGTAGCCATTTCAATTTGGGGCCGTGAAAATCCCTCTTTTCTTCAACAGTTGTATATCCAGCCGACAGCATTAAGTAGTTGCGGTCGCGCTGTCCCAGCTTGAGAGCTTTGGCAATATCTTGCGCCATGGTTTTGCTGGGCCGGCTACCGCCATTTTCCAAGCGACTGATATGGCGAGTAGAGCTATCCAGTCGGTGAGCCAATTCTTCCTGGCTTACACGGTGAACACCTCGCCAAAACTTAAGGAAACGGCCAAAGGGCAGATCAGCTGCAGATTCGGTCATGATCGTGTATTGACGCCTCAAACGGGTGGATAGACATGCATTTTTTACTGTTTTCATGCCGCTGAATATTGCCCCTATTATCACCTACCAGACATAGAATGTCATGGTGACAGTATCTTTGCGTATGCAGAATAAGGCCTATTTTACTACCCTTGTGGGTTACAGGAGCATGTATGGCGGCGCCTATTCTGGATCAGCGCGATCTGGAGTTTATGATATTCGAATTGTTTGATGCTGAAGGGCTAACGAAAAGGCCTCGCTACTCGGACCACAATCGTGAAACTTTTCTGGCGGCCATTGATACGGCGAAGCTGGTCGCGGAAAAATATTTTATCCCCATCAGACAAAAGGCCGATGTAGAGCAGCCCACTTTTGACGGCAAAAAAGTTTGGATGATCCCCGAAATTAAGATTGGCCTAGACGCCGTCAAAGAAGCAGGGCTCAATTCTCCCAGTGCAGACTACGAATTGGGTGGCATGCAACTCCCGGGCATCGTAT
>CAYNZI010000146.1:0-3003 GCA_964401565.1 uncultured Spongiibacteraceae bacterium | reverse complement strand
CCGCTGCAGCCAGCACCATAGTGGGCTACAACGGATTAACAACGGCGAATGCAAACCTTATTAATGCCCATGGTACGGAGCAACAAAAACGGACCTGGGTTGAGCCCATGCGCAATGGCCGATTTGCCGGTACGATGGCAATGACGGAGTCTGGAGCGGGTTCAGGCCTGGCGGATCTAACGACCACTGCCGTTGCTGAAGATGACGGTAGCTACCGGATTGTCGGCAACAAAATGTTCATTTCTGGCGGTGATCACGAGCTCACTGAAAATATTGTTCACCTGGTATTGGCGAGAATCAAAGGTGCCCCTAAAGGTATTAAAGGTATTTCGCTGTTTATTGTGCCTAAATTGCTGGTTAATGAAGATGGTTCAGTGGGTGAGAAAAACGATGTCGCTCTCGCCGGATTGTTTCACAAAATGGGCGGGCGGGGCCAAACGTCTACGTCGCTGAATTTTGGTGAAAACGGCGGGGCAGTGGGCTATTTGGTCGGTGAAGAGCATAAAGGTCTTACCTATATGTTTCATATGATGAACGAAGCCCGGGTTATGGTTGGAACAAGTGCTGCGGTTACGGCATTGACGGGTTATCAATACTCTCTGGATTATGCCAAGGAACGTCCGCAGGGCCGTCTGCCATCGAGCAAAGACCCCATGGCTCCGCCAGTAAATATTATTGAACATGCGGACATCAAACGTATGTTGCTGGCTCAAAAAGCCTATTCAGAAGGTGCGTACGCGTTGTGCCTGCTGGGCACTCAATTGGCGGACGATATACATACCGCCGATACACAGGAAGAGCGTGAGTACGCACACACCTTGCTGGATTTCCTGACGCCAATGATTAAAACATGGCCTTCAGAGTATGGCCCCAAGGCGAATTACTTTGCCATTCAAGTGATGGGTGGCCATGGTTATATCAATGAACATCCGGTTGAAATGTTCTATCGTGATAATCGCTTGAATCCGATTCATGAAGGGACTACTGGGATTCAGTCACTGGATTTATTGGCTCGTAAAGTGCCAATGAATAATATGGCAGGATACAAGGCTGTTTTGAATGAAATGGCTAAAACGATGGTAATCGCACAAGAACATGACGCGCTGGCTGTTTATGCCGGAGAATTGGAACAGGCGATTGTTACGTTGAAAGCCATCACTGAAATTTTGCTGGGCGCGATGGCAGAAAAAAACATCGATCTGGCTTTGTCTAATTCGGTGAAATACCTTGATTTGTTTGGCAATGTTGTTATCGCTTGGCTGTGGTTGAAGCAAGGCGTTGTTGCTAATGCAGCGTTGGTAAAAAGCCCGCATGAGGCAGACGCCCATTTCTATCACGGTAAATTGCAAGCGTTGAAATATTTTTATCGTTTTGAATTACCTGAAATCAATGGCTGGGCGAAGATACTCGGCGATTTGGACAGTACCTGTTACGACATGAACCCTGAGTGGTTCTAACCCCTGGAATCTACTAACGAGGAAAAAATTGTGGGAAAATTAATAAAGAAAGATGAAGTGGCTAACTACGTAGGCTACGAAGCAGAGCCAACACCTTGGCATACAACAACGCAGGAGCAAATTAATGAATTTGCAGATTGCACGCAGGACCACCAGTTTATTCACATAGATCCAGAGCGGGCAAAAGAAACGCCTTTTGGTACTACTATTGCGCATGGCTTCCTAACTTTGTCCATGCTGTCAAAATTTGCCGAAAGTTTTGGTATCGGTATTGAAGGTGCCTATATGGGCGTGAATTACGGTTTTGATAAAGTCCGTTTTATGGCGCCGGTAAAGGTTAATACTCGCGTTCGTGCCAATACTAAAATTTTGGCAATTGATGAGCGCAAGCCCGGTCAGTTTGCAGTAACAACTGAAGTGTCTGTAGAGATCGAAGGTGAAGAAAAACCAGCATTGTTAGCCCATTGGATAACCGTCCAGTTTGTCGCTTAGTGATAACCGGTCAACCCCACTATTTAACCAACATTCAGTAGCAGGAGAAGAACATGACAATTAGTTTCGAAGGTAAAGTTGCAATAGTAACCGGTGCCGGTAACGGCCTGGGACGTTCACACGCGTTGGCTTTGGCTGAGCGTGGTGCTAAGGTTGTAATCAATGACTTGGGTGGCGCTCGCGACGGCAGCGGTGCATCTTCAGATGCCGCTCAGGAGGTTGTTGCACTGATCGAGTCCAAAGGTGGAGAAGCATTCGCTCACGGCGCTAACGTTGCGAAGATGGATCAAGTTGAAGATATGGTTAAGCAGACCATGGAAAAGTGGGGTCGCGTTGACATTCTGATTAACAATGCCGGAATTTTACGCGATAAGACTTTTGCCAAAATGACGATAGATGACTTCCAGTTGGTTATGGATGTTCATGTGATGGGTACTGTTAATTGCACAAAAGCAGTTTGGCAAATTATGCGTGACCAGAATTACGGACGTATTGTAGTAACAACATCATCAAGCGGCATGTACGGAAATTTTGGCCAGTCGAATTACGGCGCGGCAAAAATGGCGGTTCTGGGTTTTATGAACACTATCGGTCTTGAAGGCGCCAAAAATGACATTCGTATTAATGCATTGGCTCCAACGGCGGGTACTAGGATGACCGAAGACCTGATGCCTAAAGAAGTGTTGGATATGCTGACACCAGAATCAGTAACGGCAGGTCTGCTCACTCTCTGTCATGACGATGCACCTAATCGTTATATCTTGTGTGCCGGTGCCGGTGGTTATGCCAGTACTCGCTTGTTTGAAACTGATGGTATTTTCCTTCCTGCAGAAGAGCAGACACCAGAAAATATATTGGCGAACATTGCTGAAGTCAGTGACACCTCCAATCAGTCTATTATGGAAACCGGTGCTGGCCAAACCCAGAAATTCCTTGGGAAAGCTATGGCTTATACACAGAGCAAAAACGCATAGTAGCGACAAGCTTTGTTAAAGGGTGGTAATGCGTCACAACTGTCTAATGGTGCTGCTGCGGTAGTGAAGATGGACAGTAA